>NZ_LSJO01000032.1:0-758 GCF_001556735.1 Sphingomonas sp. CCH9-F2
GCGGTGGCTGATTGCGGGCGGCGCCTCCCCTGACGAGGCGGACGACCTGATTCATGACGCCTACTGCCGGCTCGGCGAGCTGTCCTCGGTCGACCATATCGACGCGCCGCGCGCCTATTTCGTGCGCATCGTCCAGAACCTGCGCCGCGAATCGTTCCGCCGGCAGAAGGTGGTGCGGTTCGACATGCTGACGGAAACGCACGCGTCGTCCATCATTGACGAGCGCGCGGATCCCGAACGCGCCGCGGATGCCCGGCGGCAATTGTCGATGGTCGCCGCGGTGCTGGCGGGGTTGCCCGCGCGCTGCCGGGAGATTTTCCGGTTGCGGCGGGTGGAAGGTCTCTCGCAAAGGGAGATCGCGCACCGGATGGGCGTCAGCGAAGGTGTGGTCGAGAATGATGCGGCAAAGGCGGTCCGTCACCTCATGTCGGCGATGCGCGCCGATGGTGAGACGCTAGCCGGTGGAACGGCCACCCGCCGACGCGCGTGACGAACGCGATGCCCGCGCCGCCGAATGGGCGGCGCAGCTGGCGACCGGCCCCTTGCCGGCGGCGCGTGAGGCGGAACTGCGCGCCTGGCTCGACACCGATACGCGCCATCGCGGTGCGCTGATCCGCGCGCAGGCGGCGCTCGCCGCGCTGGCGCAGTCGCCGGCGCAGGCGGTCGCGGCGGCGCCGCCGCGCCGCACGCTCGGCCGCCGCGCGCTGCTGGCCGGGGGGGCGGCCTGCGCGCTGGCGGGGCTGGGGCTGGCGCTGCGC
>NZ_LSJO01000320.1:0-553 GCF_001556735.1 Sphingomonas sp. CCH9-F2
GGGGCGCTGGTGCCGGCGTGGGTGGACGAGGTGCTGGGCGCGGGGTGAGGCGCGGTGCGGCCACGGGAGGCCCAGCCTTCGCAGGGGCGACGGTCGGCGCGACGTGGCGTCACGGCGTCATCCCGGCGGAGGCTGGGACCTTGGCGGGGCGCGGGTTACGCCGGCCACGGGGAAGCCCCTGCCTGCGCAGGGGCGACGGCCCTGCGGACGGCCGCGCGCTTACACGTCCAGGTTGGCGACGCTGAGCGCGTTCTCCTGGATGAACTCGCGGCGTGGCTCGACGACGTCGCCCATCAGGCGGGCGAAGATTTCGTCGGCGACGTCGGCCTGGTCGACCTCCACCTTGAGCATCGAGCGGTTGGAGGGATCGAGCGTGGTTTCCCACAATTGTTCGGCGTTCATCTCGCCCAGCCCCTTGTAGCGCTGGATCGACAGGCCCTTGCGGCCGGCGGCGAGGATCGCGTCCAGCAGCTGTGACGGGCGCGCGACGAGCGCCTCGCCCTTGGCGACCGCCAGACGCTGGCCGGGGACGCCCTCGCCCTCGCTCTCGCCC
>NZ_LSJO01000321.1:0-356 GCF_001556735.1 Sphingomonas sp. CCH9-F2
ATCGTTCCGGTGATCCTGTCGGGCGGATCGGGGACGCGGCTGTGGCCGCTGTCGCGGGCGGAGAAGCCCAAGCAGTTCCTGTCGCTGACCGCGGCGGAGACGATGCTGCAACTCACCGCCGCGCGCGCGCGGGGGGCGGGGTTCGCCGCGCCGGTGGTGGTCGCGAACGCCGCGCATGCCGACGAGGTGGAGGCGCAGCTGGCCGCCGCGGGCGCCGAGCCGCAGGCGCTGGTGCTGGAGCCGGTCGGTCGCAACACCGCGCCCGCGATCGCGCTGGCGGCGCTGTCGGCGGACCCGGACGCGGCGCTGCTGGTGATGCCGTCCGATCATGTCATTGCCGATGTCGATGCGTTCCA
>NZ_LSJO01000322.1:0-2508 GCF_001556735.1 Sphingomonas sp. CCH9-F2
GTCGCGAACCGCCCGCCATAGACGGTGATCGCGACCCGCCCGAGCCGCCGCTGCGGCGATCCGCCGCGCCCCTTGCGGAATGCGCGGATTGCCGCGATCCCGTACAGCACCTCGCCCACGCCATAGCGGTTGGTGGTGGGCGCGTCGTGGAACAGCGCGTCCATTGCGGCGATATCGTCCGCCATCAGCGCGCGTTCATAGGCGTGGAACGCCGCCGTCACCTCGGCCAGCGCCTGCGGATCGTTGATGGTGATGGTGATGGGGATGGTCATCGTCATGCCGGATGCACCGCCAGCCAGTGGCGCGCGATGTCGATCCGCCGCGCGATCCACGCATCGCCGCTGACGATCACATGGTCGACGAACCGCGCCACCGCCGCCGCGCGCGCGGGCCGCCCGGCGATCCGGCCGTGCAGCCCCACCGACATCATCCGCCCGCCCTCGCCGCGCAGCGCCTCGAACGTGTCGCGCAGGTAGCGGAAGAACTGCTCGCCCTCGGTAAAGCCGTTCAGCGCCACCATCTTCATGTCGTTGGCGTCGAGCGAATAGGGGACGATCAGTTGCCCCTGAACATAGTAAGGCAGGTCGTCGGCATAGCTATCGGCATCATAGACGAAGCCGCCTTCCTCGCGCACGATCCGCGCGGTATGGGGGCTGGTGCGCCCCTGATACCAGCCGAGCGGGCGCTGGCCGGTCAGCCGGCTGTGCACCTCGATCGCGCGCGCGACATGCTCGCGCTCCACCGCCTCGGGCACGTTCTGGTAATCGATCCAGCGCCAGCCGTGGCTCGCCACTTCCCAGCCGGCGGCCAGCATCGCCTCGACCGCCGCCAGGTTCATCGCCATCGCCGCCGCCACGCCGAAGACGGTGACGGGCACGCCGCGCGCGGTGAACAGCCGGTGCAGCCGCCAGAAACCGGCGCGGCTGCCATATTCGTACAGGCTTTCCATCGCCATCGCGCGGCCAGCATGGCTGCCCGCCCCGACCATGTCGGACAGGAACGCCTCCGACCCCGCATCGCCGTTCAGGACGCTGTTCTCCGCGCCTTCCTCGTAATTGATGACGAACTGCACCGCGACGCGCGCACCGCCCGGCCAGCGCGCGTCGGGCGGCGTCGCGCCATAGCCGATCAGGTCGCGCGCGCTCATCGGTTCCACACCGCCAGCGCCGCGTCGACCCCCGCGCCCGGCGGCACCGCATGGCCTTCCGCACGCAGCACCGCCTCCAGCGCGCCGATCGTCAGCGCCACCTTATGCTTCATCGCGTTGTAGCCCATCGCCCCGATCCGCCACACCTTGCCCGCCAGCGGGCCGAAGGCGGTGCCGATCTCGATCTCGAAATCCTCGCGCATCCGGCGGCGCACCGCCTCGCCATCCACGCCATCGGGGATGTGGATCGCGGTGACGTTGGTCATGCGGTGTGCATCGTCGCCGAATACCGTCAGGCCCATCGCCCGCGCCGCCGCCGTCACCGAAGCACCCGCGCGCGCATGGCGATCGAAGCGCGCCGCCAACCCCTCGCCCAGCGCGACGCGCGCGCATTCGCGCGCGCCGTACAGCATCGTCGTCGCCTCGGTATGATGGTTCAGGCGCTTCTCGCTCCAGTAATCCATCACCATCGCCAGGTCGAAATAGTTGGACCCGATCCGCGGACCCCGCCCGTCGGCGATATCGGCGCGACGGATTCCCTGTTCGACATGACGCCGCGCGAAGATTCGCTCCGCCGCGCGGTCCGACACGGTGATCGGTGCCGAACCGGACGGCCCGCCCAGGCATTTCTGCAAGCCCCCGGTGACGACGTCGACGTCCCATGCGTCTGCCTCGATCGCCATGCCACCGATCGTCGCGGTCGCATCGACATAGCTGTACGCGCCCGCGCTGCGGCACAGATCGCCCAGCCCCGCCAGCGGCTGCGCCATCGTCGTGCTGGTATCGCCATGCACGCTCGCCACCACGCGCGGGCCGTGCCGCGCGATCGCCGCGGCGATCGCGTCCATCGGCACCACCTCGCCCCACGGCGCCTCGACCGACACGATCGTTGCGCCGATCCGCTGCAAGATCTCCTTCAGCAACAGGCCGAACCGGCCGAAGTCGATCACCAGCACCGTGTCGCCCGGCTCGACCAGCGACACCAGCGACGCCTCGATCGCCGCGCGCGCGGTCCCGTCGATCAGGAACGTCCAGCGATTGTCGGTCCCGAACACCGGGCGGTACAGCGCCATCACCTGTTCCATATACCCGGTCATCTCCGGGTCGAACTGCCCCAGCAGGTCGGCGGACATGGCGCGCAAAACGCGCGGGTGCGCGTTGACCGGCCCCGGCCCCATCAGCAGCCGCTGCGGCGGATCGATTTCCCCGAACAGCATCGGATCAAGCCCGCTCACAACGCTCTCCCAATTTGTCGATGAACCGCCGCATCACCGCCAGCGCGGCATCGGTATCGTCGTCGCTCACCTGTTCCGCCGGATCGTGGCTGATGCCGCCGCGACAGCGGATGAACAGCATCGCGG
>NZ_LSJO01000323.1:0-718 GCF_001556735.1 Sphingomonas sp. CCH9-F2
CTCATCATCACGAGGCCGTTGAGGACGGCAACGCCCGATAGGGCTATGAACCCGACCGCTGCGGTGATCGAGAAGGGGATACCGCGCAGCAGCAGCGCAAACACGCCCCCGGCAAGCGCCATCGGCACCGCCGAGAACACGATCGCCGCCGACACGAAGCTGCCGAGCGCCATGTAGAGCAGGGCGTAGATCGCAATGAAGCAGATCGGCACCACGATCAGCAGGCGTAGCCGAGCCGATTGCAGGCTCTCGAAGGTGCCGCCCCACTCGGTATACATGCCAGCGGGGAGCTGCATCTGGCCGATCTTCGCCTGCGCTTCCTCGACGAACCCGCCAAGGTCGCGCCCACGCACGTTGATCTGCACGACCACCATCCGCTTGCCGTTCTCACGACTGATCTGGTTCAACCCTTGGGTGTAGTTGAACCGGGCGACCTGGCTTAGCGGGATCGAGCGCGCCACCTGACCTTCGGCAGCGGGCAGCATCACCGGGATCGACCCCAGCGTCTCAAGGTCGTCCCGCTGCGCGTCGGGCAGGCGGACCACGACGTCGAACCGCCGGTCGCCCTCGAACAGCAGCCCGGCCTCACGCCCGCCAAGCGCAGCCGAGACGGTGTTCGCCACCTCCTCGACCGACAGGCCGTAACGGCCCGCCGCCTGACGGTCGATCTGCACGTCGAAGGTCGGCGCGCCGGACGTCTGTTCGGCACTCACGTCGC
>NZ_LSJO01000324.1:0-828 GCF_001556735.1 Sphingomonas sp. CCH9-F2
GAATACCAGGGCTTGAGATGACCCGCTCCATCTCACGCAATGGCTTCAGCCAGGTGACAGCGGTCTTTACCGACCGCACCGATATTTACTTTGCGCGCCAGCAGGTGACGGAACGGCTCGCACAGTCGCGCGACAGCCTTCCCGCCAACGCGCAGCCGATCCTCGCGCCGCTCAGCACCGGGCTTGGCGAGATCTTCTTCTATTCGGTCGCCTTCCGCCATCCCGACGGCAAGGGCCTGAAGACGGTCGACGGCAAACCGGGCTGGCAGTCGGACGGCAGCTACCTCACCCCCGAGGGCGAGCGGCTGACCACCGAACTGGCGAAGGCCGCCTATCTCCGCACGGTGCAGGACTGGATCATCCGCCCGCAGATGCGGGCGGTGCGCGGCGTCGCCGGCGTCGATTCCAACGGCGGCTATGTGAAGCAATATCTGATCGAGCCGAACCTCAACGCGCTCGCCAGCTATGGATTGTCCGTCACGGAGCTGGCGGATGCGATGGAGCGGGCCAACCTCTCCGCCGGGTCGAACTATGTCCGCCGCGCTGGCGAGAGCTTCCTTGTCCGCGCCGATGCTCGTCTGAAGTCGATCGAAGACATTCAGGAAGCCGTCGTCGCGACCCGCAACGGCGTCCCCGTTCGCGTCAAGGACGTGGGCCAGGTGGTGATCGGCGGTGCGGTCCGCACCGGCTCCGGCAGTCGCATGGGATCGGAAGCGGTCATCTCGACCGTGCTGATGCTGGTAGGCGACAACAGCCGCATCGTCGCGACAGACGCCGCCGAGAAGCTGACGCAGATCAACAAGGCGCTGCCGCCCGACGTGTTCGCCG
>NZ_LSJO01000325.1:0-2190 GCF_001556735.1 Sphingomonas sp. CCH9-F2
GCGGGGTCAGCTTCCCGGTCGGCGGCGGCGGGGCTGGCCGCGGCGCGATCGTCACCGAGCTGGCGGTGCGCATCCGGCAGGGCGGCGACGCGATCTGGGAAGGGCAGGCGCAGTCGCTGACCGACACCAGCGCCCCCGACGCCGACGTCGCATCGGTCGCCGCGCGGCTGGCGTCGGCGCTGTTCAAGGACTTTCCCGGCGAATCGGGCCGGACGATCGAGGTGAAATGACCCTGACCATCAATGCCGCCTTCGATGGCGGGAACATCCGCGTCGTCGCAATCGACGATTCGGGGGCGACGCGCCGCTGCGACGTGGAGATCGTTCGCGATCACCAGTCGGATTTCTACCAGTGGTTCTATTTCCGCGCCGCCGGGCTGGCGGGGAAGCCGACGACGTTCCGCATCGTGAACGCGGGGCACAGCGCCTATCCGTTCGGCTGGCCCGGCTATCGCACGCGCGCGTCGACCGATCTGGCGCGTTGGCCGATGATCGACACGCGCTACGCCGACGGCGTGCTGGAATTCGACTGGCCCGCGACCGGCGGCGACCTGGCGTGGTTCGCCTATTTCGCGCCCTATACGATGGAACAGCACGCCCGGCTGGTCGCGCGGATCGCCGCGCGCCCCGGCGTTACGCACCGCGAACTTGGGCAGACGCTGGACGGGCAGGCGATCGATTACCTGCGCATCGGCGCCGGCGCCAAGCAGGTGTGGCTGTATGCGCGCCAGCATCCGGGCGAATCGATGGCCGAATGGTGGATGGACGGCGCGCTCGACTGGTTGACCAGCGATGCGGCCGCCCCGCTGCTGGCGGCGGCGACAGTGCATGTCGTGCCCAACATGAACCCCGACGGCACCCGCCGCGGGCATCTGCGTACCAATGCGGCAGGGGTGAACCTGAACCGCGAATGGCACGCGCCCAGCGCCGAGCGGTCGCCCGAGGTATTGTGCGTGCTGGCGGAAATGGATCGCACCGGCGTCGACTTCGCGCTCGACGTCCATGGCGACGAGGCGATCGCGGCCAATTTCATCGCCGGGTTCGAAGGCATCCCGTCGTGGACCGAGCGGCAGGGCGCGTTGTTCACCGACTTCGGCCGGCGGCTGGCGGCGCATACCGCCGATTTCCAGACCGAGAAGGGCTATGACAAGGCCGCACCGGGCAAGGCCAACCTGTCGATGTCGACCAACCAGCTGGCCGAGCGGTTCGGCGCGGTATCGGTGACGCTGGAGATGCCGTTCAAGGACCACGATCCGAACCCGGACGCGACCTTCGGCTGGAGCGGCGAGCGATCGGCGCAACTGGGGGTATCGTGCCTGGAGGTGCTGACGGAGATGATCGGCACGTTGTAAGGCCGTCCCGGCGCTCTTCCCGTCATGCCGGACGTGTTCCCGCATCCACCGTGCCTGATACGGGTAAGGGATGTTGGCGCGGATCGGTAGACCCCGGAACAGTGCTCTCTTGAGCGACGTGGAAGGGACCGGGGCGAGGATCGTCGACCGGCCCAGGCGGGGCCATCGGAACCACATATGAGAAGAGGTTGCCGAACGCCCGCTGACGGGCGCCCGACAACCCCTAAACATGGTCAGCGGCCGGAGAGCTCCAGCCCGGGAGACCATGCAGGCCTCCGACACATCGATCGCCGTGTTACCGGGGGAGGATACCCCCCACGACGATCAACCTGTCAGAAGCGCGTCCCCCGAACGAACTGAACCGACCCCATTGCTGAACCATGAGACATCGGATCACCTCCTTTCGCTGGTTGATAACGAGCGCGATCTGAAGATCGCAGGTCCAATGTGAGGGGTTCGGGGCGTGCATGCAAGTCTTGTATTATGCGCGCGTTTCGACGATTCTCCCGCCCTTCGCCGACGCTGCATCAGCCGCGGCAATCCTCCACTACTCGCGCCAGCTCCGCCCAGGGCGGCAGCACCGTCGGCGCGGTGCCCGGCTGCTCGATCGTGAATCGCCCGCGAGAGAAGATCATCGCATCCAGCAGCCGGTCGTCGGCCGCCAGCCGCACCGCGACATAGGGCAGCGCGCCGCCGGTCGGCTGCACCGCCAGCGCGCGCGTCATACTGGTGGTGCGGATCGTGAAGGCGCCGGTCGCGCGGCCCGCGCGCGACAGGTACAGCGCGCGCGCGCCGCGATCGCAGCGCACCACCACCGCCGCATCCGCGCCCGCCGCGCC
>NZ_LSJO01000326.1:0-10561 GCF_001556735.1 Sphingomonas sp. CCH9-F2
CCCCCTACCCCTCGCACCGCTCCGGATGCTTGCGGCATTCCTTCTCGCGCTCGCGCTGCGCCCTGGCCTCCGCCTCCTCGCGCTTGCGCATCTGGCGGATGTATTTCTCGTCCTTTTCCTTCTCGCTGGTGGTCATCATGTCGACGGTGCCGCCCACGGCCTTGCCCGCCAGCTTGACCGGCGCGGTCACCACCCCGGCGACGGTGCGCACGCACCCCGCCGCCGCCGGCAGGAGCACGATCGCCGCCGCCAGCCTCACCACCATCAGCTTACGCATGTCACTTGGTCTCCCGCCCCCTGGCAGCGACCCCGATAGCAGGAAAATCCGTGAAAAACCCGTCGATTCCCTGGTCCAGCGCGGCGCGGATTTCGCCCGCCAGGTCGCCGTGCGCGCGCGGATCGGTGCCGCGGCGGAAGGGCGCGCGCAGGAAGTAGTTTTCCGCCCGATACGTCCATGGATGGACGCGCAGCCCCGCCTCGTGCGCATCCTTGACCAGCGACGACGCGGCGTCGCCCGACCACAGCATCGCCTTGTCCGGCCCGATGCCATAGGCGTATTTCGCCACCGCGTGCAGCCCCGCCGGGGTCATCATCGCGGCATAGCTGGGCGCCGCCCCGTCGGCGGGCGCGCCTTCCCCCGCGACCAGCTGGATCAGCCGCACCTTGGTCATCTTCGCCAGCCGCTTGAGGTTGTCGACCTCGAACGACTGGAGGTAGACCGGCGCCTGTGCGCTGTCCCACCCCGCCTCGCGCAGCGCGGTGACAACCAGTTCGTCGGTGGGATGGCCGATCGACGCGAAATAGGTCGGGTGCTTGGTTTCGGGATAGATGCCGACGCCATGCGCCTTGGCCAGCGCGATCACCTCGGCGAAGGTCGGGATCGTCTCCTGCCCGTCATAGGCGGCATTGGCGGGGCGCAGCTGCGGCAGGCGTTCCTTCGCACGCAGCGTCTTCAGCTCGGCCAGCGTGAAATCCTCGACGAACCAGCCGGTCAGCGTCTGGCCGTCGATCGTCTTCGTGGTGCAGCGGTCCGCGAATTCGGGATGCTGCGCGACGTCGGTGGTTTCCGAAATCTCGTTCTCGTGCCGCGCGACCAGCACGTCGTCCTTCGTCGGCACCAGGTCCGGCTCGATCACGTCGGCGCCCTGGCGGATGGCCAGCGTGTAGCTGGCGATGGTATGTTCGGGGCGCTCGCCACTCGCACCGCGATGCGCGATGACGAGCGGGGCGGACGGCAGCGACGGATCGGTCATCGCGCGATGCTGCACCGGCGCGCACGAAGCCGCCAGCCCCGACAGGACCGCGGCGATGAGAATCGTTCGCACGGACCTGTAACGAGCGGGCGGCGTTGGGCGAAAGTTACCGAAAGGCAGGGACATGCGCTTCACCATCAATGGACAATCCCACGAGGCGGAGGTCGACATCCGGACCTCGCTGCTGGATCTCGCCCGCGAGCATCTCGGGCTGACCGGCAGCAAGAAGGGGTGCGACCACGGTCAGTGCGGCGCGTGCACCATGCTGGTGAACGGCCGTCGCATCAATTCCTGCCTCACGCTCGCCGTGATGCATCAGGATGACGATATCGTGACGATCGAGGGGCTTGGCACGCCGGAGGCGCTGCATCCGCTCCAGGCCGCGTTCGTTCGCCATGACGGCTATCAGTGCGGCTATTGCACCCCGGGGCAGATCTGCTCCGCGGTCGGGATGCTGGACGAGGTGGCGAAGGGCTGGCCCAGCCATGCCAGCGCCGATCTCGACGCGGTGACGCTCGACGATGCGGAGATCAGCGAGCGGATGAGCGGCAATATCTGCCGCTGCGCCGCCTATCCCAATATCGTCGATGCGATCCGCGAGGTCGCCGGCGAGCGCGACGAGGTGGCGGCATGAAGACGTTCGACTATGCGCGCGCGGACAGCGTCGCGGATGCGGTCACCGCCGGCGGGCGTTTCATCGCCGGGGGCACCAACCTCATCGACCTGATGAAGCTGCAGGTCGAAACGCCCGAGAAGCTGGTCGACATCAGCCGACTGGACCTGAACCGGATCGAGGAGCGTGCCGACGGCGGGCTGACGATCGGCGCGCTGGTTCCCAACAGCGATCTGGCCGCCGATCCGCGCGTCATCGCGAAATACGAGGTGCTCAGCCGTGCGCTGCTGGCGGGGGCGAGCGGGCAGTTGCGCAACAAGGCGACCACCGGGGGCAACCTGCTCCAGCGGACGCGCTGCTATTATTTCTACGATACCGCCGCCGGCTGCAACAAGCGCGCGCCGGGATCAGGGTGCGAGGCGATCGGCGGGTTCAACCGCATCCACGCGATCCTGGGCACCAGCGACCAGTGTATCGCCACGCATCCCGGCGACATGCCGGTCGCGATGCGCGCGCTCGACGCGGTGATTGTCACCCAGACGCCGGGCGGCGACAAGCGGCGGATCGCGATCGGCGATTTCTACCGTCTGCCCGGCGACACGCCGCAGGTGGAAACCGTGCTGGAACCGGGTGAACTGATTACCCATGTCGAATTGCCCGCGCCGCCGGCCGGGCGGCAGCTGTACCGCAAGGTCCGCGACCGTGCCTCCTATGCCTTCGCGCTCGTCTCGGTCGCGGGCGTGGTGACGATGGAGGGCGGGAAGATCGCCTCCGCCGCGCTCGCCTTCGGCGGCCTTGCGCCCATGCCGTGGCGCGATGCGGCGGTGGAGGCCGCGCTGGTCGGGCAGGCGCCGTCCGACGCAGTGTTCGCCGCGGCGGCCGATGCGCTGCTCGCCGGGGCGAAGGGCTTCGGCACCAACGATTTCAAGATCCCGCTCGCGCGCCGCGTGCTGACCGCCTGCCTGAAGGAACTGACGCGATGAGCCTGATCGGAACCCTGCTGGGTCGCGAGGAAACGCGCAGCCTGACGATGGACCAGCCGCACCCGCACAGCCTGCTCGATCAGGGGACGCAGGGGGTGATCGGCCGCCCGCTCGACCGGATCGAGGGGCCGTTGAAGGTATCGGGCCGCGCCACCTATGCCGCCGAATATCCCGCGGAGAATCTGGCCTATGGCGTGCTGGTACGCGCGCCGTTCGGGTCGGGGACGATCCGCGACGTCGTCGCCGATGCCGCGCGCAGCGTGCCCGGCGTGATCGACGTCGTCACCGATTACCCGACCTTCATCCGCAACCCGCAGCAGGGCGGCGAGATGAAGGCGCCGACGCAGGGCGTGCAGAAGGTCGATTACCATGGCGAGATCGTCGCGATCGTCGTCGCCGACACGTTCGAGGCCGCGCGCGAAGGCGCGGCGCTGGTCCATGTCGATGCCGAACCGGCGGAGGGCGCCTATGTCTTCGCCGCGCATCGCGATCAGGCGGAGACACCTCCGCCCGACCAGATCCCGCCGACCACCAGCCAGGGCGACGTCGATGCTGCGATGGCCGCCGCGGCGGTGACGGTCGATGCCACCTACACCACCCCCAGCCAGAACAGCGCCGCGATGGAGCCGCATGCGTCGATCGCGCATTGGCAGGACGACGGCACGCTCGTCCTCCACGGCGCCTATCAGATGGTCGCCTCCGACCAGTCGCAGCTCGCCGCGGCGCTGGGCGTGGCGAAGGACAAGGTGCGGATCGTGTCGCGCTACGTCGGCGGCGGGTTCGGATCGAAGCTGGGGATCGCCCCCGAAAGCGTCGCCGCCGCGGTCGCCGCGAGGAAGCTCGCCCGGCCCGTGAAGGTTGCGATGGCGCGCCAGCAGGTGTTCGACGCCACGGTCCGCCGATCGAACACCGAACAGCGCATCCGGCTGGGCGCCGGCCCCGACGGCCGCCTCACCGCGATCGCGCACGAAACGCTCGCGACCAACCTGCCGGGGGAGGATTTCTTCGAACCCGCCGGCATCGGTACGCATTTCGCCTATGCCGCCGCCAACCGGCTGGTCGATCACAAGCTGGTGCGGCTCAACTGGCTGCTGGCGGGATCGATGCGCGCCCCCGGCGAGGCGGTGGGGATGCTCGCGCTGGAAGCGGCGATGGACGAACTGGCGGAGAAGCTGCAGCTCGATCCGATCGAACTGCGCCGCCGCAACGAACCCGATCAGGACCCGGAAAAGCAGGTGCCCTTCTCCTCGCGCCAGCTGGTGCCGTGCATGGACAAGGGCGCGCAGCTGTTCGGCTGGGCGGATCGCCACGCGGCCCCCGCATCGGACCGTCGCGGCGAATGGTGGCACGGCATGGGCATGGCCGCCGCGGTGCGGTCGAACATGCTCCAGAAATCCTCCGCGCGCGTCCAGCTGACGCCGGAGGGCCGTGCGATTGTCGCCACCGACATGACCGACATCGGCACCGGCAGCTATACGATCCTGGCGCAGATCGCGGCGGAGACGCTGGGCCTGCCGCTCGACCGGGTCGAGGTGCAGCTGGGCGACGGTGCCGCTCCGCCCTCGGCCGGATCGGGCGGGTCGTGGGGCGCCGGATCGGCCGGGTCGTCGGTCTATCTCGCCTGCGAATTACTGCGCGAGAAACTGGCCAAGGCGATGGGCACGTCGCCCGAATCGATGACGCTGAAGGACGGCCGCGCCATCGCCGACAATCGCGCGGTCGACAGCGCCGAGCTGGTCGGCGACGGTCTGTCCGCGCTGGGCGAGATCGCGCCGGGTAAGCAGGAGAAAGCCTTCAACCAGGCCAGCTACGGCGCGCATTTCGCCGAGGTGAAGGTCAATGCCGTCACCGGCGAGGTGCGCGTCGAACGGATGCTGGGTGTGTTCGCCGCCGGGCGCATCCTCAACGAGAAGACCGCGCGCTCGCAATGCCTGGGCGGCATGACCTTCGGCATCGGTGCCGCGCTGACCGAGGAGCTGGTCCACGATCCGCGCAACGGCAAGGTCGTCAACCGCGACCTGGGCGAATATCATGTACCGGTGAACGCCGACGTGCCGCAGATCGACGTGCACTTCCTCGACGAACGCGACATCCATGCCAATCCGATCCATGCCAAGGGGATCGGCGAACTGGGCATTTCGGGTGCGGGCGCGGCGATCGCCAATGCGATCTACAACGCTACCGGGGTGCGCGTGCGCGACTATCCGATCACCTGCGACAAACTGCTCGAAGGATTGCCGGGCTGAACTGGCGGCGACCGCGCCCCCGCCCCATATCCATGGCCACGGTGACGAGGGGAGTGGCATGAGCGAACAGGCGATCGACTCCGGCGAGCGGCCGGGAGTACTGGCGCGCGCGCAAAAAAATGTGCTGGGCACCCCGCTGCCTCGCGTCGAAGGCCCGCTGAAGGTTACCGGCCGCGCGCCTTATGCCTATGAACAGGCCCCCGCCGGCGTCGCTTATGCCGCTGTGGTCGGCGCTCCGGCCGGGGCCGGGCGCGTCACTGCGATCGACGATGCCGCCGCGCTGACCGTTCCCGGCGTGGTCGCGGTGCTCCGCGACGATCCGCGCATGCCGGTGGGGGAGGGCAACAGCCGCGCCATGCCCGCCCGGGGCACCGACCGCATCTTCCACCACGGCCAGCCCGTCGCGCTGGTCGTCGCCGAGACGCAGGCCGCCGCGCGCGAGGCCGCCGCATTGGTGCACGTCCATGTCGACCGCGCCGCCGGCCGCTTCGACATGGACGGCGAACCGGCCCAGCGCGACCACAAGCTCGGCTTCCTTCCCGCGATCGACATCGGCGACGTCGACGCCGCGCTCGCCGCCGCGCCGGTGGTGCTGGACGAACATTATGCGACGCCGGTGCACTTCCCCGCCGCGCTCGAACCACACGCCTCCACCGTCTGGTTCGTCGGCGACGTGCTGACCGTCCGCACCAGCAACCAGGTGATCGGCGCCGCGCGCGACACGATCGCCAAGGCGATGGGCCTGCCCGCCGAACGCGTCCGCGTTTTGGCCCCCTATGTCGGTGGCGGCTTCGGCGGGAAAACCGGGGTCGGGCCGGAGGTGATCCTGGCCGCGATCGCCGCCGAACGGCTCGGCCGCCCCGTGAAGGTCGCGCTGCCGCGCCGCGACACCGCCTATCTGGTTCATCACCGCAGCGCGACGGTCCAGCATGTCCGCATCGGCTGCGACCATGACGGCGTCATTTCCGCCTTCGAACATACCGGCACCGCGGCGCAGAACGACGACGGCGGATTCCTGGAACCGATCCCGTTCGGCTCGCTGCCCCTCTACGGCGGCGCGAACCGGCGCTTCCGCACCGATCTGATCCGGCTGGACCTGCCCGCCACCGGCGCGGTGCGCGCGCCGGGCGAGGCGATCGGCACTTTCGCGGTCGAATGCGCGATGGACGAACTGGCCGAACGGCTGGGGCTCGACCCGATCGAGCTGCGCCGCCGGAACGAGCCGGATCGCGATCCCACCAATGGCAAGCCCTTCTCCACCCGCCGCCTGACCGATTGCTATGACGAGGGCGCGCGCCGCTTCGGCTGGCCCGATCGGGTACCCGAACCGGGCAGCGTGCGCGACGGCGAATGGCTGATCGGCATCGGCATGGCCGCCGCACTGCGCGGCAATTTCACCGTGGAGGCCAGCGCCAGCGTCCGGCTCGGCGCGGACGGTCGCGCCATGGTGTCCTGCGACATGACCGATATCGGGACTGGCACCTATACCATCCTGGCGCAGACCGTGGCGGAGGTGCTGGGGCTGGACCCGTCGCAGGTCGACGTGCGGCTGGGCGACAGCGATCTGCCGCGCAGCGCCGGTTCCGGCGGGTCGTTCGGCGCGGGCAGCGCGGCGTCGGCGGCGGTGCTGGCGTGCGAGGATATCGTCGCCGAACTGGCGCGCCGCATGAACGCCAGCCCGGATGAGCTGACGCTGGCGGACGGCCGCGCCAGCGCGGGCGGGCGCGATGCCTCGCTGGTCGAGCTGCTGCGCGGCGAGGCGATCGACGCCATCGGCAAGAGCAGCCCCGGCGCGCAGGCCAAGAAGACCAGCCAGGCCAGCCACGGCGCGCATTTCGCCGAGGTCGCGGTCAATGCGGTGACCGGCGAGGTGCGCGTGCGCCGGATGCTGGGCGTGTTCGACGTCGGCCGCGTCCTCAACCGCGCCACCGCCGCCAATCAGCTGGTCGGCGGGATGGTATGGGGCGTCAGCTATGCGCTGGGCGAGGCGGCAGTGGTCGACACCCGCTCGGGCCGGTTCGTGAACCCCGATTTCGGCGAATATCATGTCGCGGTGAACGCCGACGTGCCGCAGATCGAATGCCATTTCATCGAGGAGATCGACGATGCCGCCAATCAGGCGGGGGCGAAGGGGGTCGGCGAACTCGGCATCTCCGGCGCGGGCGCCGCGGTGGTCAATGCGATCTACAACGCCACCGGCATCCGCGTGCGCGACGTGCCGGTGACGCTCGACACGTTGCTTGCGGGGTTGCCGCCGGTGTGACGGGTCGCGGGTGCCGCCTGTCCTACATCAGCGCCCGCGCCTACACCGTCGTTCGACCCGCCCTCCACCTTCGCTTCACCCCCGCGAACGTCTCAACATTCGCAACATTCGGGACTGCCGCCGATGGCCGACAATGACTCCGTGCTCGCCGCCGCCGCCGCGTGGAAAGGTGCGCCGATGGCGCTCGCCACCGTCGTCTCCACCTGGGGATCGGCGCCGCGTCCGCGCGGCAGCCACATGCTGGTCCATGCCGACGGCCGGTTCGAAGGATCGGTGTCGGGCGGCTGCGTCGAAGGCGACATCCTCGATACCGCCGCGCGCGTGATCGCGGGCGAACCGTTCCAGGTGAACACCTACGGCGTCGCCGACGACAGCGCCTGGCAGGTCGGCCTGCCGTGCGGCGGCGAGATTTCGGTGATGGTCCAGCCGGTGTCCGCCACCGGGTTCGATCCCGAATTGTTCGATCGCGTCGCCCAGGCGCGCGCCGATGGCCGCTCGCTGACGGTCCATACCGACCTTGCCACCGGGCACAGCGACCTGCGTCCGTTGGAAACCGGCGCGGTGTTCGCCAACCGCTACGATCCGCCGCGGCGGCTGCTGATCGTCGGCGCGGTGCAGATCGCGCAGAGCCTCGCCGCACTGGCGCAGACATTGGGGATCGAGACGGTGGTGATCGACCCGCGCGGCCGCTTCCTGACCGAGGAACGCTTCCCGGGCGTCACCCTCGACGATCGCTGGCCGGACGAAGCGGTGGCCGCATGGAAGCCCGGCCCCGCCACCGCGGTCGTCACGCTGAGCCACGATACCAAGATCGACGACCCCGCGCTCATTGCCGCGCTGGCCAGCGATGCTGCCTATGTCGGCGCGCTCGGCAGCCGCCGCAGCCATGCCGCCCGGCGGGAGCGGCTGGGCGCGTCGGGCGTTACCCCCGCACAGCTCGATCGCATCGACGGCCCGGTCGGGATCGATATCGGCGCGATCGGCCCGGCGGAGATCGCCCTGTCGATCGCCGCCGCCATGGTGGGAGCATTCCATGATCGCGGTTGAACGCAGCGTCCTCGTCCTCCTCGCCGCCGGCCGGTCCGAACGGTTCGGCGATGTCGGCAGCAAGCTCGACCAGCCGTTCCTTGCGCGCCCGCTCGGGCTGCACGTCGCGGTCGCGCTGGAGGATATGCCCTTCCAGCAACGGATCGCGATCGTCGACGGGGGCAAGCTCGACTACGGCGCGCACGGGTTCCGGGTGCTCCATAACGAGGATCCCGAACGCGACATGGCTTCCTCGGTGCGGATGGGCGTCGAATGCGCCAAGTCGCTAGATGCGCAGGCGGTGGTGATCGCGCTCGCCGACATGCCGCGCGTCACCGCCGCGCATATCTATCGCCTGTTCGACGCCGCCGACAGCGAGGATGCGGTCGTCGCCTCCAGCGACGGGGTCGCGCCGCGGCCGCCGGCGCTGTTCGGGCGCAACCGCTTCGACGACGTGCTGGCGATCCGCGGCGACCAGGGCGCGCGCGACCTGATCCAGGCCGGGCGGCATGTCGTGACCAATGCGGCGGAGCTGATCGACGTCGACACGCGCGCCGATCTGGCCGCGCTGCGCGATCTGGTCCACGCGCCGGAGGCGCTCAACCGCACCGATTCGCACGCGCTGCGCGGGACGGCGGGGGACTGACGGCTATTCGTGGCGCAGCGCGTCGATCGGGTTGAGCGCGGCGGCACGGCGCGCGGGGAAATAGCCGAAGACGACCCCGATCAGCGCCGAAATCGCGAAGGCGACGACGTTGATGTCCGGCACGAACAGGAACGGCAGCCCGCCCGCCCACGACAGCGCGCCGATCGCCACCTGCGCCAGCACCAGCCCGACCAGCCCGCCCAGCATCGACAGCACCACCGCCTCCACCAGGAACTGCATCAGCACTTCGTTCGCCACGGCACCGATCGCCAGCCGGATACCGATCTCGCGTGTGCGCTCGGTCACCGACACCAGCATGATGTTCATGATCCCGATTCCCCCGACGATCAGGCTGATCGCCGCCACCGCGGTGACGATGCGGGTGAGCAGCTGCGTCGTGCTGGTCAGCGTGTCGCTGATCTGCTTGGTGTCGAAGATGTTGAAATCGTCCTGCTTGCCGCCGGTGATGTTGCGGCGCTCGCGCAGCAGGTCGGTGATCGATGCCTGCACTGACGCATTGGCATATCGCTGGTCGACCCCCACCAGCATCAGCCGCACGTCGCGCGTGCCGGTGAAGCGGCGCTGCACCGCGTTGATCGGCATGATGACCACATCGTCCTGGTCGCCCCCGAACCCCGCCTGCCCGCGCGTCGACAGTACGCCGATGACGTCGCAGCTGACATTGCCCAGCCGGAACCGCAGCCCCACCGCCTCGCCGCCGCGGAACAGGTTCTGGCGCACGGTATTGCCGATGATGCACACCGCCTTGCCCGCCGATTGCTCCGCCGGGGTCCAGTAACGCCCGCTGGCCAGCGGCCACGGCTGGACGGTGAAATAGGCGTTGGTGGTGCCGTTGATCGTCGTCGACCAGTTCGCGCCTTCGTAAATCGCGGTCGCGGTGGACTGCGCCTGCGGGGCAACCGCGGTGACGCCCGCGATCTGCGTGGCAATCGCGGTGACGTCCTCGGGCTTGAAATCGGGCGGGCGCGGGCCGCCGCCGCCGCGGCCGAATCCCTGTCCGGGGCGGATCTGCAGGATGTTGGTGCCCAGCGACGAGATGTTCTGCTGCACCTGCGCGGTCGTCGCCTTGCCCAGCGTCACCATCGTCACGACCGCGCCGACGCCGATCACGATCCCCAATATGGTGAGGAACGAACGCAGCAGGTGCCGGCGGATCGAGCGGATCGCCAGCAGGAAGGTGGTACCCAGCATCAGTCGTTCCCCGCCCCGGCCACGGCCGACACCGGCGCGCCGGGCGGATGCTGCGCCTCGATCCGCTCGACCAGGCCGTCGCGGAAATGCACGACGGTACGGGCATAGGCGGCCATGTCGGCTTCGTGCGTCACCATCAGCACCGTGATCCCGCTGTCGCGGTTCAGCCCGGTCAGCAACTCCATGATCTCCACCGACCGCTCGGAATCGAGGTTGCCGGTCGGCTCGTCCGCCAGCAACACATCGGGCTGCGTGACGATCGCCCGCGCGATCGCCACACGCTGCTGCTGCCCGCCCGACAGTTCGGCGGGGGTATGAT
>NZ_LSJO01000327.1:0-2528 GCF_001556735.1 Sphingomonas sp. CCH9-F2
CACCAGCGGCCGCCGATCTGACCGCCCCAGCGCGGCCCGTGCCATGCACGGGTGCCGTTCCACTGGCCCCGGTTCCACTGGCCCCGATCCGACGGGCCATGCCGGCCGCCGTTCCACGTTGTCGCACCCGGCGCCGTCTGCGCCACGGCGGGTGCGCCGGCAGCAAGCGAGAGTGAGGCGACGGCGGCGATCGGCAGCAGGCGCATGGGCGCAATCCTTCCCCTGAAGCAACCCGGCCGCAACGCGCCCGTGGTGAACGGGTTGCTTACCATCGTGACACCACCGCAACCAGAGCCGCGCACCCCGCGCGATCTGTCCCGTTTTGGGGCGAGGCTGTGGTCAGTCGCTCAACCGCGCAGTCGCGGGGCGAGCAGCGCCATCATCGCCTCGCACCCCGCCGCGTCGGTCGCATCGAACCGTGCGGGCAGGGGACTGTCGAGATCGAGGACGCCGATCAGCCGATCGCCGTCGAGGATCGGCACGACCAGTTCCGACCGGCTCGCCGCGTCGCACGCGATATGCCCCGGAAAGGCGTGGACGTCCTCCACCAGCTGGGTGCGCCGCTCGGCGGCGGCGGTGCCGCATACGCCCTTGCCCAGCGGGATGCGGATGCACGCCGCCTTGCCCTGGAACGGCCCCAGCACCAGTTCGTCGCCGACCATCCGATAGAAGCCGGCCCAGTTCAGGTCGGGCAGATACTGGCCGATCATCGCGGCGGCATTGGCCATGTTGGCGATCGCATCCGGCTCGCCCGCGGTCAGCGCGTCGAGCGCGGCGGTCAGTTCGCGGTACAATTCCGCGCGGTCGGTCGTGGCGATGTCGAAGGCGTACATGCCGCCGTAGCTAGGCGCACCTGCCGGAAAGTCCAGCCGCGCGGTCAGGCAGCGGTGCGCAGCTGGCTGAGGAAGGTCGCGACGCTGCGGTCGAGCCGCGAGAGCGTCTCGGTGAGGTCGAGCGCGACCCCGTCCAGCCGGTCGGCGGCATCGTGCCCGGCAGCGATCGCCGAGCGGGTATCGCCGACCGATGCGGCGGCGGTACGACTTTCGGCGGCGATCCCGTCGATCCCGGCGCGGATGCCGTCGATGCCGCGGTGGCGGCGGGGCGCGATCCGGGGCCGCTGGCGGGCGTGCCCTATGGCGTGAAGGACCTGTTCGACGTTGCGGGCCTGCCGACGACCGCCGGGTCGGCGCTCTATGCGGACGCGCCGCCCGCCGCGCGCGATGCGGAGGCGGTGCGGCGGATGCAGGCGGCGGGCGCGGTGCTGGTCGCGACGCTGAACATGGACGAATTCGCCTATGGTTTCGCGACGATCAACGCGCGCCACGGCACGACGCGCAACCCGCACGCGCCGGACCGGCTGGCGGGCGGATCGTCGGGCGGTTCGGCGGCGGCGGTGGCGGCGGGAGTCGTGCCGCTGGCGCTGGGATCGGACACCAACGGATCGGTGCGCGTGCCCGCCAGCCTGACGGGACTGTACGGGCTGAAGCCGACGCACGGCGCGCTGCCGATGGCGGGGGTGTTCCCGTTCGCGGCGAGTTTCGACGATGTCGGCCCGTTCGCGGGCAGCGCGGCGGACATGGCGCTGGTGTGGACGGTATTGGCCGGGCAGGACGTCGGCACCGGCGCACCGCCGCGGCTGGCGCGGCTGGGCGGGCGGTTCCGCGAGAATGCCGACGCCGACCAGATCGCGGCGATCGACGCGCTGGCAGCGGGGGCGCCGCTGCTGGAACTGCCCGATATAGCGCGTGCTCGCTCGGCGGCGTTCGTCATCACCGCTTATGAGGGCGGCGCGCTGCATCGCGATGCGCTGGCGCGGGATGCGATGGCGTTCGATCCCGCGGTGCGCGACCGGTTGATCGCCGGCGCGCTGCTGCCGCGCGCGCTATATGATGCGGCGTGCGCGTTCCGCGATGCATTTCGCGCTGCGGTGGATGCGCTGATCGCGGACCATGACGTGCTGCTGGCACCGGCGACGCCGTGCGTGGCGCCGCGGATCGACGATCCGTTCATCACCATCGACGGCCGGCGCGTGCCGGCGCGCGCGGACCTGGGCATCCATACCCAGCCGATCAGCTTCGCCGGGCTGCCATCGCTGGCGGTGCCGCTGCGGCGCGTGGGCGGGGCGCTGCCGATCGGCGTACAGCTGATCGGACGGCGCGGGGGCGAGGCGGCCTTGCTCCGCGCGGCGGCGGCGTGGGAGGATAGCGGGCTGATCGGTGCGACCGCGCCGGTCATCGAAGACGTGGGGGAATGGGCATGACGGGGGTGCTGGAACGACGGTTCGCGCTGGCGGAGCGCGGCACGTCGGCGCGGACGGAGGTGCTGGCGGGGTTCACCACCTTCCTGACGATGGCGTATATCGTGCTGGTCAATCCGGCGATCCTGGGACAGGCCGGGATGCCGGTGGCGGGGGTGGCGGCGGCGACCTGTTTCGCGGCGGCGTTCGCCTCGATCCTGATGGGGCTGTCGGCCAACGTGCCGCTGGCGCTGGCGCCGGGCATGGGGCTGAACGCCTATTTCAGCTTCAC
>NZ_LSJO01000328.1:0-8697 GCF_001556735.1 Sphingomonas sp. CCH9-F2
CCCCCGCCGCCACGGCGCAGACCAATCCCGATCTGGCCGCGGTGCAGCGGCACCTGTCGGGCGTCGAATCGATGACCGCCGCGTTCAGCCAGACCGATCGCAACGGCCAGGTGCTGACCGGCACGCTGACGCTCAAGAAGCCGGGCAAGATCCGCTTCCAGTATCAAAAGGGTGTGCCGTTGCTGATCGTCGGTGACGGTAAGGCGTTGACCTTCATCGATTATTCGGTGCGGCAGGTGCAGCGCTGGCCGATCGGCAATTCACCGCTGGGCGTGCTGCTCGACCCGAAACGCGACATCACGCGCTTTGCCAAGATCGTGCCTTCTAACGCGCCGGGTGTGGTGTCGGTCGAAGCCTATGACCCCGGCCGTCCGCAATATGGGCGGATCACCCTGGTGTTCGCTCGGCAAGCGAGCGCGCCGGCGGGGCTGATGCTGCAGGGGTGGGTCGCGCTGGACAGTCAGGGCAACCGCACGACGATCCGGCTGAGCGACCAGAAGTTTAACGTGCCGGTCGACGACGCGGCGTTCCGGTGGACCGATCCGCGGCGGCAAGGGCGCGCCGGCTGAACGGATACTGCCAATTCCGTTCATCGGGGCGACAGCTGCACTTACCTAAAAGCAGCGTGCGGTCGCGGGGCCGTTTCGGGATTTTCCCCCTGTTGCCCGACCCCCCGCTTCCCGCCTGCGTGACGAACGCCAGGTCGGCCCTCGCTCCTTGCCCCCGGAGCGAGGGCCTTTCCATGCCGGGCACACGGCTTGTCGATGAACCGTCCCCGGTCTAACCATCGCGGCGTGAAGATCGTCTCCTGGAACATCAACTCGGTCCGTTTCCGCCTCGACATCGTCGAGCAGTTCCTGCGCGAGGTGCAGCCCGATGTGCTGTGCCTTCAGGAAACCAAGGTCGTGGATGCCGACTTCCCGGTCGCGGCCTTCCATGCGCTCGGCTACGATCACGTCCTGTTGCACGGCCAGCGGATGCACCATGGCGTCGCGATCGTCAGCCGCGTGCCCGTGGAGGCCGACGACCGGCTCGACTGGCAGGCGAATCGCGAGGCGCGGCACCTGGGGGTGCGGTTGGCGGGCGGGGTGCGGCTGGAGAATGTCTATGTCCCCGCCGGCGGTGACGTCCCCGACCGCGAGGTGAACCCGAAATTCGGGCAGAAGCTGGATTTCGTCGAGCGGATGACGCGCTGGTCCGAAACGCTCGACTGCCCGACGATCCTGACCGGCGATTTCAACATCGCCCCGCTGCCCAGCGACGTGTGGAGCCACAAGGCGCTGTTGAAGGTGGTCAGCCATACCCCGATCGAGGTCGAGGCGCTCGACCGGTTGAAGGCATCGAACGACTGGGTCGACCTGGGGCGGCATTTCCACCCCGCGCCGGCGCGGCTTCATACCTGGTGGAGCTATCGGTCACCCGACTGGACCAAGAACGACCGCGGGCGGCGGCTGGACCATATGTGGGCGACGGGCGACGTGGCGAAGACCGCGACCGCCCATACCGTGTTCGAGGCGTGCCGCAGCTGGCTGAAACCATCGGACCATGTGCCGATCATGACCGAGTTCGCGTGGTGAGCGACGCGCGCGCCGCGGCCCGCGCGATCGACGCGATGCGCCGCGGCTGGCCGATCGCGATCGCGGCCCCGGGCGAGGCGCCGGTGACGATGCTGGCGATCGAGACTGCCGATGCCGGGCGGCTGGCGGTGTTCGGTGGCGATTATGCGCTGCTGATCTCCAGCGGGCGGGCCGAGACGCTCAAGTTGACCAACCAGCGCGCCGCCGCCGACCCCGACCTGCCGGTGGTGATCGAGCGTGCGCCGTGGTTCGACATGGCGACCGCGACCGCGCTGGCCGATCCGCAGCTCGATCTGGCCACCCCGCTCAAGGGGCCGTTCCGTACCGTGCCGGTCGATCGTCCGCGCGCGCTGGCGGCGGCGTTGCGGCTGGCGCGGGTCGCGGGGCTGCTGCCGGCCTTCTTCATTGATGGTGACGTGGCGCCGGAGGTGACGGTCGACGTCGCCGATATCGACGCGCACGAGGATGCGGTGCGGTTGCAGATCGCGGTGCGCGCGCGTCTGCCGGTGGCGCAGGCCGAGGATGCCGAGATCGTCGCGTTCCGCTCGCCCGAAAGCGCCGACGAGCATGTCGCGCTGGTGATCGGCACGCCCGACGGCAATGCTCCGCTGGTGCGGCTGCACAGCGAATGCCTGACGGGGGACGTGCTGGGCAGCCTGAAATGCGATTGTGGGCCGCAGCTGGATGCCGCGATCGCCGCGATCAAGGCGTCGGGTTGGGGTATCCTGTTGTATCTGCGGCAGGAAGGGCGCGGCATCGGGCTGGTCAACAAGCTGCGCGCCTATGCGTTGCAGGACCAGGGATTCGACACGGTCGACGCCAATACGCGGCTGGGCTTCGCAATCGACGCGCGCGATTTCGGGGTGGCCGCACGGATGCTGCGGTTGCTGGGGCAGGAGCGGGTGCGGCTACTGACTAACAATCCCGCCAAGGTCGCCGGACTGGAGGCGGCCGGGGTCGCGGTGGCGGAGCGGGTCCCGCATTCGCTGCCGCCGAACCCGCACAACGAACGCTATCTGGCGACCAAGCGCGACCGCACCGGCCACCAGCTGTAATCAGCCGAGCAGCGCCGCTACCTCGTTGAAATCACGCGCGATCGCATGGACACCGATCGCGCGGAGTCGGTCGGCATGGTCGGGCGCGCAATGCGAGCCGGCGACCAGCCCGATGACGAACGCGCCGCTCGCCACCGCGCCGGTCGCGCCGACGGGCGAGTCCTCGATGATCGCGCAGCGTTCGATCGGGACGCCCAGCCGCTCGGCGCCGAGCCAGTAGAGATCGGGCGCGGGCTTGCCGTTGGCGACATGCTCGGTGCCCGAATAGAGGTGGTCGCCGAAGACGTCGGCGATGCCCAGATGATCCAGGTGGGTGCGGATCCAGTGCACCCGGCTGGACGAGACGACTGCGCGCGGCAGGTCGGCGGGGAGCGAGCGGACGAAGCGCACTGCGCCCGTAACTTCCTCGATTCCCTCGACAAGGCAGCGTTCGTTCTCGGTCATGCGGGCGTCGTGGAAATCGTCGGGGACGGGGCGGCCCAGGAAGCCTTCCATCTCGCGCAGGAAATCCGCGCCCGAGCGGCCCATGAAGCGCGCCATCGATTCCTCGGCGCTGATCGGGTGGCCGATCGCGGTGAGATAGTCGGCGATGTGGCGGTTGCCGCTCGCCTCGCTTTCGATCAGCACGCCGTCGAAATCGAACAGCAAGGCGGCGAGGCGGGGGGCGGTCATGCGCGCGCCCCGAACAGCGCGGAGCCGACGCGGACGTGCGTCGCGCCCAGCGTGACGGCGGTATCCAGATCGTCCGACATGCCCATGCTCAACCCCGTAACTCCTTCGTCGCGCGCGATTTTTGCCAGCAGTGCGAAATATGGCGCGGCGTCCAGCCCGGCGGGCGGGATCGCCATCAGCCCCGCCACCGGAAGCGCCGCGGCGCGCGCCTCGGCCAGCAGGGCGGGGAGGTCGGCGATCGCGCAGCCGCCCTTCTGCTCCTCCATGCCGATATTGACCTGGACGAAACAGGCGGGGCGGCGGCCGGTCGCGTCCATCGCGCGCGCCAGCGCGGCGATCAGCGAGGGGCGGTCGACGCTGTGGATCGCATCGGCGATCGCGACCGCATCACCGGCCTTGTTCGATTGCAGCTGGCCGATCAGGTGGAGCCGCGCGTCGGGGAATTCATCACGCAATTCCGGCCACTTGGCCTGCGCCTCCTGGACGCGGTTCTCGCCGAAATCGCGCTGGCCGAGCGCCAGGAACGGGCGGATCGCGGCGGCGTCATGGGTTTTGGAGACGGCGAGCAGCGTCACCTCGGCCGGGTCGCGGCGGGCGAGGCGCGCGGCGCGGGCGATGCGGTCGCGGATCGCGGACAGACGGTCGTCGGGGGTCATCGGGGGCGCTATACGGGCGGGGATGCGCGCCCGCCACCCCATCCCGACGCCGATCCCGACACGCTGGCTGATGACCGACGAACGGCTGGGGGAGGGGCTGTGGCGCGCCCTGGAGCGGTTGCCGCGCGGCGGCGGCGTGGTGTTTCGCCACTATCATACCCCGATGCGGGAGCGGCGCGCGCTGTTCCGGCAGGTGGTGCGGGTGGCGCGGCGACGGCATCTGACCGTGGTAAGGGCCGGCCGAGGCAGGCTTTCGGGTGCGGACGGAACGCATCAAAGCGTTGGATTCGGCGTGGTGACGTGGTCGATCCACAATCGCCGGGAGGCGGTGCGCGCACGCCGCGCGGGCGCCGACGTGCTGTTCGTGTCGCCGATTTTCGCGACACGATCGCATCCGGGGGCGCGCGCGAAAGGCCCGCTGCGCGCACGGTTGGCGGCGGGGCGCGGCGCGGGCGTGCTGATCGCGCTGGGTGGGATGGACGAAACGCGGTTCCGGCGCGTCAGGCCGCTGGGATTCGCCGGTTATGCCGCGATCGATGCGTGGAGCCGCTAGCCCCGACGCGTGACATCAGAAGCGGAAGGCAGTGCCCACATAGACCGCCTGGCTGTCGCGGCGATCGTCGTCGAGGCGGGCGAGCCGGTCACGTTCGGTCTTGAGCCGCATCCCGGCGGTCAGATCGATATTGCGGGTGAGCGCATAGCTGCCGCCGACATCCAGCGAATAGCTGGACGGTTCGCTGACCGCACGCACGGTGCCCGGCAGCGCGCGATCGGCGCCGGCGCTGATCCGCCCGGTCCATTTGTTGCCCGAATAGCTGAGCGCGACGTCCCCTGCCTCCCGGCTGCCCGGGACGGGGCCGAGATCGACCTTGGCGAGATCGCCCGACACCGCGAACCGCTTCCACCCGACGGCGACGCCGAGGTTGTAGGCGATCGGCGCCACGCCGACGGTCGGCGCGCTGGCGGCGTAGCGAGTCGAGTCGCGACCCGCCGATGCCGAACGCGCGCGGACCGCGACGGTGACCGCGCGGTTGCCGTTGCGCGCCTCTGACGGGGTGAAGTGGAAATCGCCGCCGTCCAGCCCGCCGCGCGCGAACAGCGCGGCCAGTTTCGGATCGGCGGCGGAGGGGGTGAAGGAACCGGCGATACGCGGCGTCGTCACCGATTTGCGCGGCGCGCGGACGCTGGTGTCAGCCGCGCCGATCGCCGGCACGGCCGCCACCGCGGCGACCAGAGCGGCCGCGGTCATTCCAACAGCGATGTGGCGCGCATATGCCACGAATCGAACCCATCCCCTTTTGCCCCGGCGTCATATACCGGACGACATGAAGGCGGGGTAACAGGAATCAGTTCCTTGTCCATCGCCGCCGGCACGCTTTTCGACAGGCTGTTGCATCATGTCCACAATGTGGCGTGCTTGCGGGGGGCGGAGGGCGCGGGTACTAGCGAAGGCATAG
Source organism: Sphingomonas sp. CCH9-F2 (assembly GCF_001556735.1). Lineage (NCBI taxonomy): Bacteria > Pseudomonadati > Pseudomonadota > Alphaproteobacteria > Sphingomonadales > Sphingomonadaceae > Sphingomonas > Sphingomonas sp. CCH9-F2. Next base: position 5,418 of record NZ_LSJO01000328.1, read on the forward strand.
ACGAGATTTCCTGAAGGACGATGCCGATGTTCCGCCCCTCGCGTACCGCGGTTGCGCTGTGTGCCGCTCTTGCCCTGGCCGCCTGTGGCGGCGGGCGCGGCGCCCGCCCGCAGGGCGATATCGCCGCGTCGAAGGTGACGACGATCGGCGTCAACAGCTATCTGTGGCGCGCCACGCTGGACACGCTGAGCTTCATGCCGCTGGTCCAGACCGATTCCAACGGCGGCGTCATCGTCACCGACTGGTACGTCAACCCGCAGCTGCCGACCGAGCGGATGAAGCTGACCGTGTCGATCCTGGACCAGGACCTGCGCGCCGATGCGGTGCGCGTCGCCGCGCTGCGCGAGGTGAACCGCGGCGGCCAGTGGGTGGCCGCCCCGGTCGAGGCGGCGACGACGCAGAAGCTGGAAGACATCATCCTGACCCGTGCGCGCGACCTGCGCCGCGGCGCGATCACCGGCTGAGGCGGGCGACCACGCGACCATGGCATCCCGTTTCAACGCCCTGAAGGCGGACGCGCACTGGCAACAGGTGTGGGACGAGGCGCGCACCTTCGCCGCCGACGACCATAGCGCCAGGCCCAAGACCTATGTGCTGGAGATGTTCCCCTATCCGTCGGGGAAGATTCACATGGGGCACGTGCGCAACTATACGATGGGCGACGTGCTGGCGCGGTATCGCCGGATGACCGGGCACGAGGTGCTGCACCCGATGGGCTGGGACGCCTTCGGCATGCCGGCCGAAAATGCCGCGATGGAAAAGAAGGTGCATCCCGGCACCTGGACGCGCGCCAATATCGCCACGATGAAGGCGCAGCTCAAGCGGCTGGGCTTCGCGCTGGACTGGACGCGCGAGCTGGCGACGTGCGAGCCGGATTATTACGGCCACGAACAGGCGCTGTTCCTCGATTTCTACCAATCCGGCCTCGTCTATCGCAAGGAGTCGGCGGTCAACTGGGACCCGGTCGATATGACCGTGCTGGCCAACGAACAGGTGATCGACGGGCGCGGCTGGCGCTCCGGCGCGCTGGTCGAGAAGCGCAAGCTGAGCCAGTGGTTCCTGAAGATCACGCAGTTCGCCGATGAATTGCTCGACGGGCTGGGATCGCTGGAACATTGGCCGGACAAAGTGCGGCTGATGCAGGAGAACTGGATCGGCAAGAGCCAGGGGCTGCAATTCCGCTTCGCGCTGTCGGACGGCGGCAGCGTCGAGGTGTTTACGACGCGCCCCGACACGATGTTCGGCGCCAGCTTCGTCGCGGTCGCCGCCGATCACCCGATTGCGCAGGCGGTGGCGGCGGGCAACCCGGACGCGGCGGCGTTCATCGAACGCTGTAAGCAGGGCGGAACCACCGCCGCCGAACTGGAAACGCAGGAAAAGCTGGGGTTCGACACCGGGCTGACCGCGACCCATCCGCTCGGCGCGGGCGAGCTGCCGGTGTATATCGCGAACTTCGTGCTGATGGAGTACGGCACCGGCGCGGTGTTCGGCGTGCCCGCGCACGACCAGCGCGATTTCGACTTCGCGACCAAATATGCGCTGCCGATCCGCCGCGTGGTGTCGGACGGCGACAAGGCCGACCCCGACTTCCGCGAGCCGGAGGCCTATACCGGGCCGGGGACGCTGGTGAATTCGCACTTCCTGGACGGGATGGACGTCGAGGACGCCAAGCGCGCAGTGATCGCGCGGGCCGAGGATGGCGGCTGGGGCAAGGGCTCGACCGTCTATCGCCTGCGCGACTGGGGCGTCAGCCGCCAGCGGTACTGGGGCACGCCGATCCCGATCATCCACTGCCCGACGTGCGGCGAGCTGGCGGTGCCGCGCGAGCAATTGCCGGTGACGCTGCCCGATGACGTCACCTTCGACGTGCCGGGTAATCCGCTCGACCGGCACCCGACGTGGAAGCACGTGGCGTGCCCGCACTGCGGCGGTGAGGCGCTGCGCGATACCGACACGCTCGATACGTTCGCCGATTCGTCGTGGTATTTCATCCGCTTCGCCAGCCAGCCCAAGGACCGGCCGTTCGACCGCTCGGTCGCCGAAAGCTGGCTGCCGGTGGCGCAATATATCGGCGGGGTCGAACATGCGATCCTGCACCTGCTCTACGCGCGATTCTGGACTCGCGCGCTGCGGCATGTCGGGCTGATCGACCTGGCCGAGCCGTTCACCGGGCTGTTCACGCAGGGCATGGTGACGCACGAGACGTACAAGGCCGCGGACGGGCGCTGGCTGGCGCCCGACGAGGTACGCGACGGCGTGGAGATCGCGGGCGGCGGCGCGGTGACGGTCGGCCGCGTCGAGAAGATGTCCAAGTCGAAGAAGAACACCGTCGATCCCGAGCCGATCGTCGATCAGTATGGCGCGGATGCGGTGCGGTGGTTCATGCTGTCCGACAGCCCGCCCGAGCGCGACCTGGAATGGAGCGAGAACGGCATCGAGGGCGCGTGGCGCTTCGTCCAGCGGCTGTGGCGCTTGTTCGACGGCGAGGCTTCCGGCGCGACGGGCAGCGACGCGGCGCTGGACCGCAAGCTGCACCAGACGATCGCGGGCGTCGGCGCGGATATCGAGGCGCTGTCGTTCAACAAGGCGGTCGCCAAGCTGTACGAACTGACCAGCGCGATCGAAAAGGCCGCGCCGTCCGCGTCGCGCGACACCGCGATCGCCACGCTGATGCGGCTCGTGGCGCCGATGGTGCCGCATATCGCCGAGGAAGCCTGGGCCGCGCGCGCGCAGGGCGGGTTGATCGCCGATACCGAATGGCCGGCGGTCGACCCGGCGCTGCTGGTCGAGGATGAGGTGACGATCGCGATCCAGGTCAACGGCAAGCTGCGCGAGACGCTGACGCTGGCGAAGGGGCTGCCCAAGGACGAGGTCGAGGCTGCGGCGCTGGCGGTCGACAAGATCGTCCGCGCGCTGGACGGCAACGCGCCGCGCAAGGTGATCGTGGTGCCCGACCGGCTGGTCAACGTGGTCCTGTGATGCGCGGCGCGCTTCTCCTGATGCCGTTGCTGCTGGCGGCGGGCGGGTGCACGTTGCAGCCGCTGTACGCCGGCGGTGCGGCGGGGCCGGTCGCCGCCTCGCTGTCGGGGATTGAGGTGGCGCCGATCCAGGGCAAGGCGGGCTGGCTGGTCGCCAACGCGCTGCGCGACCGGCTGGGTGCGATGGGCGGCGCACAGGGCGGGGGCGCGGCGCGCTATCGGCTCAACGTCGTGCTCGACGACCAGATCATCGGCCTTGGCGCGCGCGCCGACGATGCGGTGTCGCGCGAGCGCGCCAAGGC
>NZ_LSJO01000329.1:0-215 GCF_001556735.1 Sphingomonas sp. CCH9-F2
AGATCGCCGAACTGCCGCCGCTGGACGAGGCGCCGGTCACCGAACCGCGGCTGGCGATCTTCGCCGCGGGCGAGGCGCCGGGCTGGCGACATGCGGCGGTGACGGTCAGCCGCGACGGTGGCGCGTCCTGGACCGCCATCGGCGCCACCGCCGTCCCGGCGACGCTGGGCCGGCTGACGGCCGCGCTGCCGGCGGGCGGCACCGCGATCGAGGAT
>NZ_LSJO01000033.1:0-3073 GCF_001556735.1 Sphingomonas sp. CCH9-F2
GCGGCGCCGTCACCGCTTTCGATCGTGGCGATCATCGCGCCGACCTCGACGGTGTCGCCGACCTTGACCGCATGCTGGCCCATCACGCCGGCGACGGGAGACGGGACCTCGACGGAGACCTTGTCGGTTTCCAGGCTGGCGATCGCCTCGTCGACGGCGACGGGGTCGCCGGGCTGCTTCAGCCATTCGCCGACCGTCGCTTCGGTGATCGATTCGCCCAGCGTGGGGACGAGGACCTCGGTTGCCATGTTACTTCCTGTCCTGTTCATCGTCGATATAGGTGGCGTCGCCGTTCAGCGTGGACAACGGCGCGGTACGTAGGGTGGTGATTCCGGCGTCGTGGCACGCCATCCGGACGACGGCCGCCATCAGCTGGCGGCCTTGCCCGACTTCTTGGTGGTGTCGGCCTCGCGCGTGCGGCGGATCTCGTCGCGCACGTTATGCCCGAGCGCGTCGGCGATCAGCGCCCCCTGTTCGGCTTGGTGACGCTTCATCAGGCCGGTCGCGGGCGAGGCGGCGGCGGTGCGGCCGGCGTAGCGCGGACGCGCGATCTGCGCATTCGTCATGCCCAGCGCTTCCTCGATGAACGGCTCGACGAAGAACCAATAGCCGTTGTTCTTCGGTTCTTCCTGCGCCCAGACGACATGCTCCAGATTCGGCATCCGCTCGATCCGCTTCGCCAGCGCCTCGGTGGGGAAGGGATAGAGCTGTTCGATGCGGACGATCTGGGTGGTCTCGTCGCCGGCCGCGTCGCGCGCCTCGATCAGGTCGTAGGCGACCTTGCCGGTGCACAGCACCAGCCGCGTCGTCGCGGCATCCGCCGGCGCCGACGGATCGGACAGGATGCGGCGGAAGTGACTGTCGCCCTGGAAATCCTCGGCGCGGCTGACCGCCAGCTTGTGGCGCAGCAGCGACTTGGGCGTCATCACGATCAGCGGCTTGCGGAACGTGCGGTGCATCTGCCGGCGCAGCAGGTGGAAGTAATTGGCCGGCGTGGTGCAGTTGGCGACCTGCATGTTGTCGCCCGCGCACAATTGCAGGAAGCGTTCCGGACGTGCGGAGCTGTGTTCCGGCCCCTGGCCCTCGTACCCGTGCGGCAGCAGCATCACCAGGCCGTTGGCGCGCAGCCACTTGGCCTCGCCGCTGGCGATGAACTGGTCGATCATGATCTGCGCGCCGTTGACGAAGTCGCCGAACTGCGCCTCCCACAGAACCAGCGTCTTCGGATCGGCGAGCGCATAGCCATATTCGAAGCCCAGCACGCCATATTCGCTCAGCGGGCTGTCCAGCACCTCGAAGCTGCCGTGCGGGACGGTCCACAGCGGCACGTATTTGTGCTCGTCATTCTGGTCGACCCAGACGGCGTGCCGCTGCGAGAAGGTGCCGCGGCCCGAATCCTGGCCGGACAGGCGCACGCCATAGCCTTCGTGCAGCAGCGACCCGAACGCCAGCGCCTCACCGGTCGCCCAGTCGAAATTCTGGCCGGTGGCGAACATCTGTCGCTTGGCGTCCAGCACGCGCGCCAGCGTCTTGTGGATCGCGATGCTGTCGGGAACCGTCGTCAGCGTGCGGCCGATCGAATCGAACAGCTTCGGCTCGATCCCGGTGTCGACGCTGCGCCGCGCGGTTTCGGGGTCGGCGGGGGCGTGCAGCCCCGACCAGCGCCCGGCGAACCAGTCGGCCTTGTTGGGCTTGTAGCTGGCGCCCGCCTCGAACTCGCCCTCCAGCAGCGTGGTCTGCTGCGCGATGGCGTCGTCGATCCACGCCTGATCGACCACCTTCTCCTCGATCAGGCGCTTGCCGTAGATCTCCGACACCGGCGGATGGCTGCGGATCGCCTTGTACATCAGCGGCTGGGTGAAGCCCGGCTCGTCGCCCTCGTTATGGCCAAAGCGGCGATAGCACCACATGTCGACCACCACGTCGCGGTGGAACGTCTGGCGGTATTCGATGGCCATCTTGGTGGCGAAGGTCACCGCCTCGGGATCGTCGCCGTTGACGTGGAAGATCGGTGCCTGCACCCCCTTGGCCACATCCGACGGATAGGGCGAAGAGCGCGCGAACTGCGGGCTGGTGGTGAAGCCGATCTGGTTGTTGATGACGAAATGGACGCAGCCGCCGGTGTTGTAGCCGCGGATGCCGGAAAAGCCGAAGCATTCCCACACGATGCCTTGGCCGGCAAAGGCCGCGTCGCCGTGGATCAGCACCGGCAGCGCGCGCGAATGGGTGTCCAGATCCTTGGCGATCGTCTGGATCGCGCGCACCTTGCCCAGCACCACCGGGTCCGCCGCCTCGAGGTGCGAGGGGTTGGCGACCAGCGACATGTGCACCCTGTGCCCGTCGAATTCACGGTCGGTCGAGGTGCCGAGGTGATATTTGACGTCGCCCGAACCGCCGATGTCGTCGGGGTTGGCCGAACCGCCGGCGAATTCGTGGAAGATCACGCGCAGCGGCTTGGCCATCACATTGGCCAGCACGTTCAGGCGCCCGCGGTGCGCCATGCCGAACACGATCTCGTTCACGCCGGCCGCGCCGCCGTACTTGATGACGCTTTCCAGCGCCGGGATCATGCTTTCGCCGCCGTCGAGGCCGAAGCGCTTGGTGCCGACATACTTGCGGCCCAGGAACTTCTCCCACTGCTCGGCCTCGATCACCTTGTTCAGGATCGCCTTCTTGCCCTGAACCGAGAATTCGATCGCCTTGTCCTTGCCCTCCATGCGCTCCTGAAGGAACTTGCGCTCCTCGACATCGGCGATGTGCATATACTCCAGGCCCACGCTGCCGCAGTAGTTGCGGCGCAGCGTGTCGACGATCTCGCGTACCGTCGCCCATTGCATCCCCAGCGTGCCGCCCAGATAGACCGGGCGATCGATGTCGGCGTCGGAGAAGCCGTGGTATTCGGTCGTCAGGTCGGCCGGCAGCGCGCGCGGGCCGGACAGGCCGAGCGGGTCGAGATTGGCGGCCAGATGCCCCCGCACGCGATAGGTGCGGATCAGCATCTGCGCGCGGATCGCGTCGCCCGCGGCCTTCACGATATCGTCCTGCGACGGGGCGGGCGCGGCCGGCGCGGCGG
>NZ_LSJO01000330.1:0-22121 GCF_001556735.1 Sphingomonas sp. CCH9-F2
ATCATGCGCGGTGCCGTATCGCGCACCACCCGCACGTTCAATCGCGGTTCAGCGGCCGGCCATCATTCGCAACCTGTGATTCCTTGAACAGCAGCAGCGCGGACACTAGAGCCGTCATCTAGCGTTACGCGCCCGATCTATCCGTGGAGAGACGTGTCGATGAAGAGCATTTCCAACGCCCTGATGGCCACGCTGCTGGCAAGTGGCGCGACCCTGCTGGTCGCGCAGCCGGCACTGGCGAAGAAGGAAGAGAAGCAGCAGGCGGGCGCCCCGGCGCTGAAGCTGAGCAATGAAGTCCGCGGCCCCGCGGCGCAGGCGCAGACCGCGCTCGCGGCGAAGGACGTGGCGACAGCCACCCCGCTGGTCGCCGCGGTCGAGGCGGCGGCGAAGACCGACGACGAAAAGTATATCGCGGCCGCACTGCGCCTGAATCTCGAGGCGATCCGCATGGACAGCGGCGGCAACGCCGATGCGCTGGTCGCGCCGCTCGACGCGCTTATCGCCAATGCGCGCACGCCGCAGGCCGACAAGGCGCGCTACGCCTATCAGCGCGGCATCATCGCCGCGAACAAGAAGGACAATGCCGGCGCGGCGGCGTTCTTCGAACAGGCGCGTCAGCTGGGCAACACCGATCCCAACCTGCCGCTGCAGATCGTCAAGCTGAAGATGGACGCGGGCGACACCGCCGGCGGCCTCGCCGAATTGACCAAGATGGTCGATGCGCAGACCGCCGCCGGCCAGAAGCCGACCGAGGACATCTACCGCTACGCCATCGCCAAGACCAATCAGAAGAAGATGAATGCGGAGACGATGGCGTGGATTCGCCGTTATCTCGCCGCTTATCCGACGATGAAGAACTGGCGCGACATGGTCGTCTTTTGGGGCATCCAGCCGCAGTCGGTCGTGACGCTCGACAAGCAGCAGAAGATCGACCTGTATCGCCTGCTGCGCCTCGGCAAGTCGCTGGCGGACCAGTATGACTACGAAATCTACGCGCAATGGGCGACCGACGTCGGCCTGCCGTGGGAATCGAAGACGATCCTGACCGAGGGCAAGGCCGCGGGCAAGGTGCCGGCCGACAGCGCCAATGCCACCGGCCTGCTGACTGCAGCGAACCGCTTCATCAGCAACGAGGGATCGCTGTCGGGGCTGGAGACGAAGGCCAAGGCGGCGGCGAACGGCAAGCTCGCCGCCGGCACCGCCGACGCCTATCTCGGCTCTGACCAATATGCCAAGGCGGTCGAACTATACCGCGTCGCGCTCCAGAAGGGCGGCGTGGACGCCGACACCGTGAACACCCGCCTCGGCATCGCGCTGGCCCGCTCGGGCGACAAGGAAGGCGCGAAGGCGGCGTTCCAGGCGGTGAAGACCCCGCCGCGTTCGGACATCGCCGCATGGTGGATCGACTTCCTCGATCACCCGCCGGTCGGCTGAGGCATCCGGCGACGATGACGAAAGGGGGCGGCCCGGCGACGGGTCGCCCCTTTTTTGTTGCTATTCGATCGGGACGCCCACCAGCGACTTGGCGGTGCGGATCGTCAGCGACGACTTGACGCTCGCGACATTGGGCGCCGGGGTCAGTTTGGTCGTCAGGATGCGCTGGAAGCTCTCCAGGTCCGATGCGACGATCTTCAGGATGAAGTCGATCTCGCCGTTCAGCATGTGGCATTCGCGGATCTCAGGGATCGCCGCGACATGCGCCTCGAACGCCTCCAGGTCGTGCTCGGCTTGGCTGCGCAGGCTGACCATCGCGAAGACGGTGATAGGAAAGCCCAGCTGCGCCGCATCGCATTCGGCGTGATAGCCGCGAATCACCCCCGCCTGCTCCAGCGCTCGGACGCGCCGCAGGCACGGCGGCGCGGTCAGGCCGACGCGTTCGGCCAGCTCGACATTGGTCATGCGGCCGTCCTCCTGCAGGAGCGAGAGGATTTCGCGGTCGATCCGGTCCAGGGTCATTACGCCTCACATCTGCCGATCGCGCATCATCGCGATAGCTTCGGAAAGTCTCGCTACAGGAAAATTACGCTCGAACGCAATTGTGCCAAGCTGCTACATTTGCACCGTAACCCGCAACTGCCCCGTATCGCGCGCGCCGTCGGCGGCATAAAGGTGGGGGACAGCGGTGCTCACGCGCTGCGGTCACGAGATAGAGGTAGGCGCGTTCGTGCGGTTCGATGACAGCCTGAAGACCGTTCTGGCCGCCGACGTTTCGACCGCTTTCGGCGCGCGTGCCGCGTTCCGCCAGCTGGTCGACCTGATCGGGCGCGGACGCGCGCCCGCCGATGCCGAATTGCTCGACCGGCTGCGCACGCTGCGCGACATGGTGTCGCTGGAGGTGCGGATGGCCTGCGCGCGCGGGCTGGCGCTGGCCGATCCGCCTGCCGCGCTGGTCGCGCTGTTCGCGGAGGACGCGCCGGAGGTGGTCGGCGCCACCCTGCTGGCCGCGCGGCTGGAGCCGGAGGATTGGGAGGCGCTGTTGCCGCGCGTCGGTCCGCTCGGCCGCAGCGTCCTGCGCCGCCGCCGCGACCTGCCGCCCAGCGTGATGCGCGCGCTCGATGCGTTCGGCGCGACCGATTTCGTGCTCGGTCATGACGGACCTGCGATCCCGGAGCCGGCGGCGCTGCCCGCCGATCCTGCGCCAACCGCGGTCGAGGATCCGCTGGCGGCGGTCGCGGCGGCGATGCCCGCGGCGCACGACGTCGCCGACACACCGCCCGAACGGTTCGAGATCGCCGATCTGGTCCATCGTATCGAGGCGTTCCAGCGCGATCGTCCCCCGCCGGCACCCGCACCGGTCGCGCCGTCGCCCGCCACGCCGCCGCGGCCGAGCGTGGGGGTCCGCGCCTTTCGCTTCGAAACCGACACCGCGGGCACGATCCGCTGGATCGACAGCGCCCCGCGCGGTGCGATCATCGGCCTGTCGCTCAGCCATGATAGCGCGGGCGGACAGGCGCTCAGCGTCGATGGCGTCGCGGCGGGCGCGTTCCGCAAGCGCGCGGCCTTCACCGATGCGCGGCTGGCGGTGCCCGGCGAATCGGCGCTTGGTGGCGACTGGCGGATTTCCGGCGTGCCGGTGTTCGATCAGGCGACCGGCAGCTTCATCGGCTTTCGCGGCCGCGCGCGCCGCCCGCGCGCGGAGGAAACCGCCGCGCCGCCGCGGATGCCGTCGTCGGCGCCCGCCGCGCGCCCCGGTGCGGGGGCGGAGGGTCTGCGGCGGCTGGTCCACGAACTGCGCACGCCTACCAATGCGATCGCGGGCTTTTCCGAACTGATCGAACAGGAATTGCTGGGCCCCGTCGCGCCGGCCTATCGCGATCGCGCGGCGACGATCCGGCGGCATGTCGCCGGCCTGATCGGCGCGATCGAGGATCTCGACCTTGCCGCGCGGATCGAGGGTTCCGCGCTCGACCTGCGCGCCGATACGGTCGCGGTGTCGCCGCTCCTGTCGCGGGTCGCGCACGATCTGGCGCCGCTGGCGGGGTTGCGCGGCGGTGGCCTCGCGCTGCCGGCCCCGGTGGCGGGCGCCTGGTCGGTCGATTCGCACGCCGCGGAGCGGCTGGTGTCCCGCCTGTTCGCGACGTTGCTGGGCATGGTGGCTCCCAGCGAGATGCTGGATGTCGCGGTCGCGGCGCAGGGCGACCGGCTGGCGCTGTCGATCGCGCGTCCCGCGGCCCTGGTGGACCGTGACGAAGCCGCGCTCCTCGCCCTCGATGACGAGGATGCAGGCGAAGACGAAGGCGCGCCGCTGCTGGGGGCGGGCTTCGCGCTGCGGCTGGCGCGCAATCTGGCGGCGGAACTGGGCGGGCGGCTGATGTTCGGCGCGGATCGCTTGACCTTGGAGCTGCCCGCGGCATTGAATGGCGACATGGAGCTGGCATCGACGTTCGCCCCGTGATCGGGCCCGGTGCCGCTTTCCCGCCGGTCGACGTCACGGCGCATCGCCTGCGCTTCGCCACCGATCCCGCGACATGTGTTCGCTGGCTGGCATCGTTCGGCCGCCGTTTCCTCGTCACCGTCGATGTGGAGGAGGAATTCGACTGGTCGCGGCCGTTTTCCGGCGCGGCGCGGAAGGTCGCGGCGGTCGCCGCGCTCCCCGCATGGCACGTCGCGATGCGCGCCCGCGGCGTCGCGCCGGTCTATGTCGTCGATCATCCCGTCGCCACCGATCCGGCGGCCGCGGCGCTGATCGCGCCGCTGCTGACCGATGGCAGCGAGGCGGGCGCCCAGCTTCACCCCTGGGTCAACCCGCCCCAGGTCGAGGTGCCGGGCGAGCTGGCGTCCTTCGCCGGCAATCTGCCGGAGTCGGTGGAGGCGGCGAAGATCGACGAGCTGTTCGGCGCGCTCACCGCCGCGTTCGGGCGTGCGCCGCGGCTGTACCGCGCCGGCCGCTACGGTCTGGGTCCGGCGACGCTGCGCCTGCTGGCGGCGCGCGGGATCGCGGTCGATGCCTCGATGCGTGCGCGCTTCGATTACCGCGACCATGGCGGCCCCGATTTCACCGGCGTCGACGGCGCGGCGTTCCGCACCGTCGATGGCGTGATCGAACTGCCGCTGTCGGTCGTCTATACCGGGCTGCTCCACCGCGCCGGCCGCTGGCTTCATCCCGCGGCCACACGCGTGCCGCGCGGCGGCGGCGTGCTGGCGCGCACCGGCCTGCTCTCGCGCGTGCCGCTGACGCCGGAGGGGACGCCGCTGCCCGACGCGGTCCGCGCGATCCGCCGGGCGGCGCGGGACGGCGCGCGGCTGCTGCAACTGGCGTTCCACTCGCCCTCGCTGGTGCCCGGCAACACGCCTTATGTCCGCGATGCGGCGGATCTGGCGCATTTCCATCGCTGGTGGGGCGGGGTGCTCGACGCGCTCGAACGCCACGGCTTCGCGCCGGTCACGCTGGACGAGGTGATCCGCGCCGTCTGACCATCACGCGGGGGCGACGCCCTCCACGGTCACGCGCCCGTCCGCCTCCAGCATGCCGGTGATGCGCACGCGCTTCTGCACATGGTCGACGGGCACGCGCGGCAGGTCGAGCCGATAGACCTCGCCGGCATCGCGCCGCAGGACGAAGGTGGCGCCGTCGCGCACCAGCAGCCCGCTTTCGCAGATGCGGCGGTCGCAGGCCGCATCGTCGCTGGCGTCCATGCCGTTCCTTTCCGACCGACGGTGGGCCCGGCAGGACTCGAACCCGCAACCTAGCCGTTATGAGCGGCCAGCTCTAACCATTGAGCTACAGGCCCCCCGTCGAGCTTCCCGTAGCGGTAGGCCCGGCCCGCTGGCAAGGGCGTCCGGGGGCGTCCCCTACCGCCACCCCAGCGCGGGCGCGACATGCGTCAGGATGCTCTCGATCACATGCGCGTTGTAATCGACGCCCAGCTGGTTGGGCACGGTCAGCAACAGCGTGTCGGCCTCCGCGATCGCCTCGTCAGCGCGCAGCTGTTCGATCAATCGGTCCGGCTCGTCGGCATAAGAGCGGCCGAACACCGCGCGCATATTGTCGATCACGCCCACCTCGTCGCGGCTGTCGCCCCGCCCGAAATAGGCGCGGTCCTGGTCGTTGGTCAGCGCGAAGATCGACCGCGACACCGAAACGCGCGGCGCATGTTGATGCCCCGCCTCCGCCCAGGCGGTGCGATACGCGCGGATTTGCCGAGCCTGCTGGACGTGGAACGGCTCGCCGCCCTCGTCCGCCTTCAGCGTGGAGCTTTGCAGGTTCATCCCTTGTTGAGCGGCCCACACCGCGGTCGCGTCAGAGGCGGAACCCCACCAGATCCGCTCGCGCAGCCCCGGCGAATGCGGCTCGATGCGCAGCAGACCGGGCGGGTTGGGGAACATCGGGCGCGGGTTCGGCCTGGCGAAGCCTTCGCCCTTCAGGATCGCCAGGAACACCTCGGCATGGCGGCGCCCCATATCGGCGTCGCTCTCCCCCTCGGCAGGGGCGTAGCCGAAATAGCGCCAGCCCTCGACCACCTGTTCGGGCGATCCGCGGCTGATCCCCAGCTGCAACCGCCCGCCCGCGATCAGGTCCGCCGATCCGGCGTCCTCCGCCATGTAGAACGGATTTTCGTAGCGCATGTCGATCACGCCGGTGCCGATCTCGATCCGCGACGTCCTTGCCCCCACCGCCGCCAGCAGCGGGAAGGGGGAGGCGAGCTGCTGCGCGAAGTGATGCACCCGGAAATAGGCGCCGTCCGCCCCCAGTTCCTCCGCGGCGACGGCGAGGTCGATCGACTGCAACAGCACGTCGCTCGCCGATCGCGTCGCTGATGTGGGGGAGGCGGACCAATGCCCGAACGACAGGAAACCGATTTTTTTCATGTTGCCGATATAGGCGCGGCGCGGGCGGCTGCACGCCGCCGATCGCGAAACCGATCGTTTCGGCGCGAGAAGGCGCGTTCGGCCATAGGACTTCGCCTGCGATTCCCCGGACGTTCGCGTTGCCGCCGCCGCTAGGCGTGCACGCTAAGTCGCCGCGTCGATCACCGACAAGGCATGGTCCACGAACCGACGCTTCTCACCGACCGGCGCAACATAGTGCAGCGCCTCGCATGCTAAATCGGACGACCCGCCGCGGGCGATCATCCAGGCGGCAAGATAGGGTGCCGCGAGGCAGCCGCCGGCGGTCGCGATGTTGCCGTGCGCGGCGAACGGCGCATCGATGACGGTGACGCCCGCTTCCACGACCCACGGCTTGATGGTGAGGTCGGTGCAGGCCGACAGGTCGCCGATCAGGCCAAGCTTGGCCAGCAACAGCGTCCCCGAACACTGCGCTGCGATCAACTGCCGCGTGGGGTCGAGCCGCAAACGCGCCAGCATCGCCGCATCCGCGGCGATCTCGCGCGTGCGGACGCCGCTGCCAATCAGGACCGCATCCGCTTCCTCGACGAATTCGAGTGGTCGTTGGCGGTGGACGGTGACGCCGTTCAGTGACGTCACCGTCTCGGTGGGCGCGGTGATGTGCGCGGTCCAGCCATGCGAGCGCAGCCGGTTGAGGATCGCGGCGGCGACGAAGGAGTCGAGTTCGTTGAAGCCGTCGAAGGTGAGGATTGCGACCTGCATCAGCCATGCACCAAACCGCTGAACAACGTCCGCGTCTTGCCCGCGACCCAGACCTGTCCGGTGTCGTCATGCGAGACATGGATGCGCCCGGTTCGCCCCAGCCGCGTGCCCTGAGCGGCGACGTAGCCGCCGCTCGCCCGGCCGCTCGCGAACAGCCACTGGCCGACCGAGGCGTTGAGGCTGCCGGTCACCGGGTCTTCCAGCAGACTGCCGTGGCCCGGCGAGATGATCGCCCGCAGTTCGAACGCCACCTCGCTGCCCGGACGGTGCGGCCCGACCACACCGACGTTCAACCGCTGCGATCCCGCCGGCGGACAGGCAGGTTCGACCGCCAGCACCGCGTCGGCCGACGCCAGCATCACCGCCAGCCAACCCGGTCCGTTGTCCGCCCAACTGGCATCGACGATCGCCTCCCGATCGATCCGCAACAGGTCCGCGACCCGCTTCAGGTCCGCTTCGTCGGGCGTGCCGCCGCGCAGCAGTGGCGGGGCCGCGAAGGACAGCCGATCCGCGTCACGGCGGATCGCCACCAGCCCGACACCGCATTGCTGCACGACCACGCCGTCCCGCTTCGGCTGCCCGCCCGCCTCCAGCCAGGCATGCGCACTTCCCAGCGTCGGGTGTCCGGCGAAGGGCAATTCGCGCTCGCGGGTGAAGATCCGGACGCGATAGTCGGCGGCCGTGTCGTCGGGCTGGAGCAGGAACGTCGTCTCCGCGAAATCCAGCCAGTTGGCCATGCGCTGCATCTCCTCGCCCGACAGTCCCTCTGCGTCAGCGATGACGGCCAACGGATTGCCGTTCAGCGGGTCGGTGCCGAACACGTCGACGAGGCGAAAGGGGCGGGTCACGGGGCATGTCTCCTGTTGATGATGCCACCACGTAACCGTGCGCAGACTGGCGCGAACAGGCACGGATAGATACGATGTGACCAAACTGTATTGGTGAAAGATGCAACACGGTGGCAGCCCGGCCTGACGAAACCCGCACCGCGATGGTGGCGCGGACGATCCGCGATCGTATCGAGGCGCGGACGCTAACGCCCGGCGCGCGACTGCCGTCGATCCGAGCCATGGCGGAGGCGAGTGGTGTCGCGCGCTCGACCGTGGTCGAGGCTTATGAGCGGCTGGCCGGGGATGGCGTGATCCGCTCGCGGCCTGGATCGGGCTTCTACGTCGCCGCGCCGCTCGCTCCTCTGACGCTCGACCGGCTTGCGCCTGTGCCGGAACGCGAGGTCGATCCACTGTGGATGCTGCGCCAATCGTTGCGAGACGATCGGCACGACCTGAAACCGGGATGCGGCTGGCTGCCCGACGACTGGCTTGCCGGGGACGCGTTGCGCAAGGCGATGCGTGGCACCGCGCGGACGATCGATGACGGCACGCTCGCCGGCTATGCCTCGCCGCGCGGCTCTCATCCGCTCCGGACGCTGCTGGCGCGGCGGATGGCGGATCAGGGGATTGAGGCCGGCCCCGACCAGATTCTGCTGACCGATAGCGGCACACACGCGCTCGATCTGGTGTGCCGCTTCCTGCTTCAGCCCGGCGATACCGTGCTGGTCGACGATCCCTGCTATTTCAACTTTCTGGCGCTGCTGCGCGCACATCGCGCCAACGTGATCGGCGTGCCGATGACGCCAACTGGGCCGGACGTCGCCGCCTTCGCCGAGGCTGCCGCGACGCATCGCCCGCGCTTCTATCTGACGAACTCGGGCGTCCATAACCCTACCGGGGGATCGCTCGCGGCGGCCACCGCGCACCGCCTGCTCAAGATCGCCGATGCGCACGACATGGTCATCGTCGAGGACGATATCTTCGCCGATTTCGAACATACGTCGTCGCCGCGGCTGGCCGCGTTCGATGGCCTCGACCGGACGATCCGCATTGGCAGCTTCTCGAAATCGCTGTCCGCAGCGGTGCGGTGCGGCCATATCGCGGCGCGGCTGGACTGGGTCGAGGCGCTCGCCGACCTGCGCATCGCCACGTCGATGGCGGGTAGCCCCCTCACCGCCAACCTGCTCCACACCGTGCTGACCGATGGCAGCTATCGCCGCCATGTCGAGGGCATTCGGGCACGGCTGGCCCGCGCGACCGCCAGGGTCGCGAGGCGGCTGCGGGACGTCGGTGTCGAGCCGTGGATCGAGCCGGCGGCCGGCATCTTCCTATGGGCGCGGCTGCCGGGTGGCGCGGATGCCGTCGATCTTGCCCGCCGGGCCGTTGCGCAAGGGATCGTGCTGGCGCCGGGGCCGGTCTTCAGCACCAGCGGGGGATGGCGCGATCACATGCGCTTCAACGTCGCGATGAGCGATGACGATCGGCTTTACGCCTTTCTGGAGACCGCGTTTCAGCGCCGCTAGCCGGTTCCGCCGCCCAGTCGCTCGACGAGGAAATCGACGAACACCCGGACGCGGGCGGGCGTAGTGGAGCCGCCGACGAACACCGCGTGGATCAGTTCGATGTCGCCGGGGTTATAGTCTTCCAACAAGGGCCCGAGCTGCCCGGCGGCGATCTCTGCGGCGACGCTGAAGCGACCGACGCGGGTGATGCCGACCCCGTCCAAAGCGAGCTGCCCCAGCATCTCGCCATTGTTCGCGATGATATTGCCCTCGACACTCAGCGCGAAGTCCCGGCCGTCGCGGCGGAAAGGCCATATCGGCTCGGCCCGGCGAAAGCTGAAGCTGAGGCAGTTATGGGCGAGCAGGTCTTCCGGCACCCGTGGAGTACCAGCGCGCGCCAGATAGTCAGGCGAGGCGACGATCACACGGCCGGACTGACCGAGCTTGCGCGCGGTGAGGCCGCTATCGGCCAGCGGCCCGAAGCGAATCGCGACATCCGCCTGTCCCGCCGCGACGTCGACCAACGTGTCGGTCAGCGCGATATCGATCAGGATATGCGGATAGGCGCGTGCGAAGTCGCCGAGCAGCGGCACGATGCACAACCGTCCATGTGCCAGCGCCGCGCTGATCCGCAGCCGTCCGCGCGGTGCGCCCTGGTCGGCGATCTGCTGCTCGGCATCGTCGAGATCGGCCAGGATACGCCGCGCGGCGAGGAGATAGGCCTGTCCCTCGGCGGTGAGGGTCAGCGCGCGAGTAGAGCGGAGCAAGAGCCGCACGCCCAGCCGCGCCTCGATCCGGTCGACGGCCCGCGCCACCGCCGAGGGCGTCAGCCCGAGCGTGCGTCCGGCGGCGGAGAAGCTGCCCTCGTCGACGACGCACGCAAACAGGGCGAGCGACCGTGCGCGATCGTCATTACCAATTATCTTTGCATCCAAGTCACAGTTCCTTTGCGCGATCAGGTGGTTCCGCCGCGCTGTCTCACTGGTCATCTATGCGCCAGACGATGACATTCGCAAAGGAGGTGTCATGGAATATCAGCAATTGGGAACGTCCGGCCTGCGCGTTCCAGCGCTGTCGTTCGGGGCGGGGACGTTCGGCGGCAAGGGGCCGCTGTTCAGCGCCTGGGGCACAAGTGACGCGACCGAGGCGAGGCGGCTGGTGGACATCTGCCTCGACGCCGGCGTGACGCTGTTCGACACCGCCGACGTCTATTCCGACGGCGCGTCGGAAAAGGTGCTGGGTGAGGCGATCAAGGGCCGGCGCGACGCAGTCCTGATCTCTACCAAGACCGGCCTGCCGATGGGGGAAGGCCCGCAGGATTGGGGCGCGTCGCGCGCGCGGCTGATCGGCGCGGTCGAGGCGGCATTACGGCGGCTCGGTACCGACCGGATCGACCTGCTCCAGCTTCACGCCTTCGACGCCTCCACTCCGACCGAGGAGGTGATGGGCGCGCTCGACCGCCTGATCGCGGACGGGAAGGTGCGCTATGCGGGCGTTTCCAACTATCCCGGCTGGCAGATCATGAAGGCGCAAGCACTCGCCGACCGCCATGGCTGGCCGCGCCTCGTTGCGCATCAGGTCTATTACTCGCTGATCGGCCGCGCCTACGAATGGGATCTGATGCCATTGGCGGCGGATCAGGGCGTCGGCGCAATGGTCTGGAGCCCTCTCGGCTGGGGTCGGCTGACCGGCAAGATCGGGCGGGGGCGGCCGATCCCGGCGGGCAGTCGCCTCCACGAGACGGTCCAGTTCGCGCCGCCGGTCGAGGACGAGCATCTCTACCGCGTCGTCGATGCGCTGGAGGCGGTGGCGGGGGAGACGGGCAAGACCGTGCCGCAGGTCGCCATCAACTGGCTGTTGCGGCGGCCGACCGTGGCGTCGGTCATCATCGGCGCGCGCGACGAGGCGCAGCTGCGCGACAATCTCGGCGGTGCCCTCGGGGAACGCCCAGCGCCGCAACTTGATGAAGACAGTCTTGTAGAAGGTGCCCGCGAAGCTGGGCGAGTCGGCCGACACCATTTCGGGGAAGAGCATCGTGCAGCCGGCACGACGCAGTTTGGTGATATAGTCGATGAAACCCAGCCGGATCAGTTCGGGATGGATGGGCAGCTTGCGGATCGATTGAACATTCTTGAGGGGGCGATCCTCGGTATAGTCGATGACAAAATAGGGGATCGGATCCTGCTCGTGAACTTCCGCCAGCCCTAGGCCAGCGAGTTCAGAGCTGCGGCCGCCATACAGGGGCAGCATGAGCGGCAACCAGTACCAGGCGTCGTGGATGATCTCGGTTCCGGGTGTCAGCCGGTGGTCGATCCCCTTGGCGCCCGTCCAGATCGGCGCGGACAGCAGACGTGCGACCTCGGCCTTCGTCCAGTTGGCGCGCTTGTCACGCTTGCGCTTGCGGTCCTTGCGCGGACCCTTGCCCGCACCCTTTCGCGCCGTCTTGAACAGAAGCGGGACCGCCGGCCGATGCCCCGTTTCATCGCCATCCTCGCCTGCGGCATGGTCGAGGACCGACGTCACCCATGTCAGATGCTTGTTAATGGTCACCTGTCCGAGGCCGACTTCAGACGCGGGTAGGGTCGCGGCACGGGCAAGGCTGGCCTCGAAGCCGCCGGCACGCTCCTCGCGGGTCCGGCCCCAGCGGTTCGGCAGGGCGGCACACAGCTTGGTGAAGGCGCGGACATGCGATTGCTCGAGGTCTTCGATCATGATGCCGGTGCCGCAGGCATAGTCGAACAGGCGGATCGCGGTCCGCACCTGCTTGACGGTGTCGGTGTCCCAGTCCCCGTCCTTCTGGTGGTCGGCGATCGCTTCCTCGCTAGCCTTGATCAGGGACATCTTCGGGCGGACCGGTAGCGGGGGCGTCGGCTCGTCTTCCAAGGTCGGACCGGATGGCACTGGCGTGCCGGCGTCTGGCGCCGCGGCCAGCTTAGACCGTTCAAAGGCAAAGGGGGCGTCGTCGCGGAGTGCTGCGTCGATCCACGCGTCGCTTTCGTCCTCGCCCCAGGAAAGCCGCGCCGTCGCCTCGCGGCACGCCGCCGCCCTCGCCTTGCAGATGAGGCGTTGGACGCGCGCGACGCTTTCGGCCATGACAGGGAAGCCAAAGGCTTGGCTATAGTCCGACACCTGGTCGCCGGAGATGGCACCGCCATTCTGGAGGTCGAAGATGATGTTCGCCACAGTCTTGGCCTGTGCTGAACTCCAGCCGCTCGCAACGAGGCGCTGATGCTCGTCGAGCGTTTAGCGCGCAGCGACACCGCCGCGGGCGAGGAATTCCCATGCCTCGGCATGAAGCGAGTTCGCGGTGGCGTGGTCGCCCGGGTCCGCGAGGCTGCCGACCTGATCCTGCTCGATGCGCTGGAGCTGCCAACGCAAGGCGTCGCTGAACACCTGCTTTATCTGCTCGCGGCTCATGCCGGTGAACTGACCATCGGCCATGCGCAAACCCTCGACTGCGACACTCAGTCGGGCAGATATAGCGCGGGCACGGGAATAATTCCCCGTCCGTAACGAGATCGAGAGCGGCAGCGGGCGGCCCGCCACCATGATCTTGCGCCGCCAATGATAGCTGCCGCCACGCAGTTTAAGGTTCGGCAAACCCACGTCATCGCCCCCGATGGGTACAGCGATGGGTACAACGGTTCCCGATCGCCGGGTTGGCGACGTGGAATCAACAGCTTAGCGCTAGTTGGTCGGGGAGACAGGATCCCCAACCGATTAATGGCTCGTCTTCCGAAAACGGCGGAAAACCGTGCCTTTCGCCGCGCGAACCGCGGCGATGAGGCGTTACTGACACACCGGAAAGCACAATTCTAGGCACAATTGTGCACGCGGCGTCGATTGCGCGGGGTGGCCATTATGGGAGGAGCGCATCGTCCGCCATAATCGGCCGGCGCTGGCTGCCGCCGGACGCGGCGAACTCCCAGTCGTGTTCCAAGGACGTCGGATGAGGAATTCGACGGTGCCGGCTACGGGCAAGTGCGCCAAATAGGATGCCCACGATCCAGAACCTGCGTCGTTCAGGAACACCTTTCAGCGTCGCGCTCACGGATCACAATCGAGACAACAAGGATGTCGAAGTCAGAAAAGTAGCCACCTTGGCGATCGGCGACTCAGTTGCCGCGCGCATAAGAGCCAAAACAGCACGATCTTAAGAATGCGGCAGGACTTGGCGAAAGCCGCGTTCTTTCCCTCTCGCGCACGCTCGAGTTTATCGAAAAGGACCGAAACTAAATCCACAAGCTTCTGCCGCTTAGGGGCGGTCAGGTGATCCATGTGTGTTCGCATCGATGCACTCTACGCAAGGATGCGAAAACTTACAAACAGAGAGGACATTCCATCGATTGATGCACAGCTTGCCCCCTTCGTCTTCTGCAATCACGAAGCGGAACTCGGTTTGCTCCGCGGGCCACGCGTTGGCGCCGTAGTGGTTGGCAGGTGAACGGCATCGCGATCGCTGGTAGGCGATGAGCATGCCAATCGCGCCGACCGCCGCCGTCCCACTGAGCCTACTCGCGCCGCCGAACGGGATCCCGGCGCGTCGGCCCACGCGCACCCGCGTCCAGAGGCTGCCCTTCGAGTATCTGTCTTGGGAGAACTTCGAGCGCTTGTGTCTGAGACTCGTCGCGACGGATGCACGCGTCGAGCGGTGCGCACGCTACGGCGCGAGTGGAGAAGCCCAGCAGGGCATCGACGTGTTCGCCCGCAAGCGCGACGGCGCCTACTTGTGCCTGCAGGCGAAGAGGCAGAAGGCGTTCGGCCCCGCGAAGGTCAGGGACGCCGTAGAGCTGTTCCTCGGCGGCACTTGGGCGAGCCGCTCCGACGAGTTCCTACTGGCCGTGCAGGCGGACATGGGTACTACGGCCGTTCAGGAAGAGATCGAGCGGCAGGCGAATCGCTTGCTTTCGGCGGGAACGACTTTCGCCGTCCTAGACGGCGAGGCGTTGAGCGTGGCGCTCCGGGCACACCCGACCCTCGTCGACGATTTCTTCGGCCGCGCCTGGGTCGAGGCGCTGCTAGGTCCGGACGAGGTCCGGCGCCTGGGGGCTCGGCTCGACGGCGACGAGATGGCCCGCGTGCGGGCCCAGGTGGCTCGCGCCTACGCGGCGCAGTTCCACTTCGTCGATCCGGGCAGCTTCGGGAGTGTGGTCGACGACGAAGTTCGTCCAGCACTCACCCTGCGCGAGCGCTTCGCGCGGCCCGACCTGCTCGTCGCCGAGGCCTCTCCTGCCGTCCTGAGGACGGACACGTCCACGATCGGCGATAACGCCGTCGGGTCGGAAGGGCCATCCGGCGAGACGTTCATCCCGGACACCACGCGCGCGCGGCCCAGCCTGGACCTTCGGCGGAACAGGCGCATCGACGCGGGATCCTGGTTCGACGGCGGCGAGAGGTTCGTCGTGCTGGGGGACGCCGGCTCTGGCAAAAGCACGCTGCTGCGCGTCATCGCGCTCGACCTGCTAGACGAGGGCAGCGCATTCCCTGAGCTAACCGCACGTTGGGCGGATCGCCTGCCGATTTACCTGCCGTTCCCGCGCTGGGCGGCCGAGGTCGGGCGGGCCGGAGCGCCGGTCGGCGTCAAGGAGGTGGTCAGGCGCTCGCTCCAGCAGGTGCTCACCGCCGACCTCGTCAATCTCCTCGATCGCGCGATAGACGACGGTCGCGTCCTGCTGCTCGTGGACGGCCTCGACGAGTGGTCGAGCGAGCAGGCGGCCCGCTCGACGCTCTCAACGCTGGTCCAGACTGTGGAGACGCACGACGTCCCGCTCATTGTTTCGGGACGTCCGCGCGGCCTCGATCGCGTGGGTGCGCTGCCCGGCTCCTGGAGGCGGGCCTCGATCGCCCCGCTATCGGAGGCCCAGCAGGCCGACATCGCCGCGCGCTGGTTCGGCCGGTACTCCACGACCGAGTCGGGACAGCCGGGCAGAACCGCGCTCGACCCCCGCGCCTCGAGGTTCATGGCGGAGCTCGCCCGGGAGCCCGGGCTCGCCTCGCTCGCCTCGACGCCGCTCCTCCTGGTCGGGCTGGTCACCCTCGCCCTGCGGGGTCGCATCCTGCCCCGGACGAGGAACGATGCCTACGACCAGCTCACCCGCATCCTGCTGGAGGTGCATCCGGCGAACCGCGCGACCGCCTCGGGCGACACCGAGCCGCGCTTCCGCCACGCGCGCGATCCCGAGCAGCGTCGGGCGGCGCTCGCCAAGCTCGCCCACTCGCTCCGAATGGACGGCGGCGCTTCGGTTCCGCTCGCGACAGCACGGCGGACGATCGCCGAGTTCCTTGCCGCGGCGGAGGGCTTCTCGATGCGACCTGACGAGGCGCAGGCGGTCGCGGAGGAGATGACGGCCGTCAACGCCGAGACGCAGGGGCTGCTCGTCGAGAAGTCGGCGGGCGAGGTGGGTTTCGTTCACCTGAGCTTCGAGGAGTACCTCTGCGCCGAGCACGTCGGCGGCTGGCCGTTCGACGCGATCGAGGCATTCGTGCGCGACCGCTCAGGCCAGAGCCGCTGGCGCAACGTGCTCTTCCACCTGCTCACGGCCGTGCGCCGGCGCGACGAGTTCGATCGTCTTGTGGCGGTGGTGGAGGGGTCGAGCGATGACGAGATCGTCCGCCTCTCGCGCGCCAGCCTGCTGGGCGAGGTCGGATTTGGTTCGGTCGCGCGCGCGCCGGCGACCGCCCGGCGCCTGGCGCTCAGCGCGATGGACCGGGTGGAGGCGGGGGCGTGGCCGGCCGACCGGAGTGACGCGCTTGCGTCCGTACTCCGGGGCGTCGCCGAGCCCGCGCTCGCGGCCGATGTCGAGGCGCGGCTGCGCCGCTGGCTGCCGAACCGCGCGCCCTACCGCGCATCCGCGATCGAGCAGCTCGGTCGATGGAAGCCGTCGGCTGAGGTGACGGAGACGCTGTGGCGCGCGCTCCAGGACGAGGATCGGGGTGTGCAGCGGGCGGCGGCGGCCGCCTTCGGCGAGGCGCATCGAGGCGATCACGCGGCCAGGGACCTCCTCCTGCACGGCCTCGAGACAGGCAACGACCTAGAGGCGGCGGTCGCCATGGTCGAGGCTCTCGCGCACGGCTGGGCCGGACACGAGGGCGCCGATCAGGCGTTCGAGGCCGCCAGCCGGTCGTCAAGCGCCGAGCTCCGACTTGTTGGGCGGCTCGGGCTCGCCAGCCGCGGCGAGACGCCGACGGAGGCGAAGCGGGAGGCATTCGAGGCCCAGTCCTTCTGGTCCGACCTCTCCTACCCCTATCGCGAGCTCGCCGGCAGCATGCTGCTGCGCTTCTGGCCGAACGACGACGACCTCGTGCCCGGCGCATTGCGGCGTGCCGGGCGCTCGTTCGACTCGAACTGGGAGCTGGAACTCGCGACGCGCTACGTCCTGGAGTGCCCGACCGGTCGCCTGGAGGTGCGCGAATGGATCCTAGCCGAGCTCGGGCTGGACCACCCGTTTGTTACGGCCAGGGACGACAGGACCTGGTGGCAGGTCGGCCGGTTCGCAAAGGCGGACGATCGCATCCGGGCCGCCGCCAACGCCCACTGGCTCGTGCCCGAGAACCGGCTAATCAACTTGCACCACCTCAAGGGCTACGTCGCCCAGGTCGCCGATCACGAGCTCGCAGAGATGCTAGTTGGCGTGGTCGCCGGCACCAAGCGCATGGATCGCCACTGGGCGGTGCTGGCGATGCTGACGGGCTGGAGGCGCGACCATCCCGACGTCCGCCCGACGCTCGACGCCCTCGTGGACGGACCCGACGAAGACTTGGCCGACGTGGTCGCGCTGGTCCCGCAGCTGATCCCCGACCGAGGCGTCGCGCGCGAACGCCTGCTCCGCCTAGCGGGCGTCGCCAACGTCCGACGCGACCTGCTCGCCGTCGGGTTCCAGGAGTGCGGGTGCGACGGCGGCGACGACGAGGCCGTTGCCGCCATCATGATGCCTGGCGAGCGCGCGAAGGGCGTCTACGATCCGACCTCTCGCCTATTCGAGAGCTTCGCGGCGCACCCTCGCGTCCGGGAGCTCGCGCTCGAGAGGCTGCGCCGCCATGAGCCGCCGCTGTCTGCGCTCGCCACTGGCTTCGGCGAGGACACCGAGGTCGCGCCGCTGATCCTAGAGGCGCTGTCGCCGCTCGCGTCGGACCTGCGCGCTCAGATCGTCGAGGCGGCGACGACCGGCGGTTCCGGCTCCGCGCTGCGGCGCACGCTTGCGCGATGGGAGGAGGAGAGCGACCCGGAGCTTCGCGCGCGGATGGCCCTTGCGCACTTCGTGTCCCATGATCCGGCCGACGACCCCGCGCGCGACCGCGCCGCGCTGCTCACCGCTGCGACGGCCGTCGGGCCCGACTTCGAGACGCGACGAGCCACCGCGCTGGTCGGTCTCGTCGCAACCGGCGATCTTCGGGAGCTGGCCGTCCTTCGCGACCAGCGCGGCCCCGTCGCGGTAGAGACGGGTCGCCTCATGCATCCGATACCCACGGTCGAGCGCCTCGTCTGCGAGCGCTTTGCCGAATTCCGGGAGGCGTTCGGGGACGGGCTGGAGGAGCGCTTCCGGAGCTTCGGATCCGACAGCCGGCTGCCCGAGATCCTGGCGTCATCGCCAAACGCTTCCGCCGCCGCGCAGGAGGAGTTCGTCGACTACGCGGAGCGCGACGCCATCCCGCGCACGCCCGCCGCCCTGCGCGGCCTCGCCACGGTCCAGCCCGGCGGAGAGCTACTGCTTAGACGCTGCCTCCAGGCTATCGACGCGCCCGACTCGCGCAACGACCGCGCGTCCGACAACGCCGAGATCGCGCTCCTCCTGCGGAACGAATTTCCCGATGACGTCTCGATCCGCCGGGAGATCGAGACGCGCTTCGAGGCGCGTCCGTTCGTCGCCTTGGCGGCGGCGCTAGCGGTCTACCATCCGGGCTCGGACACGCTGGGCGGCATCGACCTGACCCTCCACAATCGCGAGTTCGGCTACTGGATCGTAGCCGCGCACCTGGCGGCGCACCGTTCGGATTCTGCCAGCTTCGTGGATACGGTGCGCTCGATGGTGCTGCGCCGGATGCACAGTCAGTTCGACGGGCAGGGCATCGTCAATGAGGCCGTTGAGCGCCGACTGCGCGCCGACGTGGACGCGGTCGGGCTTCTAGAAGCGACGATCCGCAAGGATGTAGATCCGAGCCTGGCCGCCAGCGCCTCGCGCTACCTGGGGTCGGCGGGGGCCCTGAGCGACAACGCCCGGCACCAGTGCACCGACCTGCTGCGCGCTCTGGGAACGGGTCGCTCGGTGCCCGTCGCTTGTTTCGACGCCGTTGCCGACCGGTGGAGGACAGCGCGCGCCACAATCTTCGACGCGCTGTCGGCCGGACTGGAGACGCCCTGAAGGCCCTCGCTGGATGAGTTGGACCGCACATGCCGCCGCGGAAGCATTTGGCATATCGCGGGCCAATCGCGCAAAGCCGCCTCTCAGCCAAGTTCGCGCGTCAGGAACTCCGCGCACCTCGACCGCCGGCCGGCCGTCCAATTCGCGAATCTATAACGGTATCGTTGGCAAGCACCGCATGGGATGTCCTGCTGCGGATTGCGCTGTTGCCTAAATGGGCGCGGTCGATCGGCGCTTCGCCAACAGGCTCCTTGGTGGGGAGCGGCGCGAAAGGTATCGTCCACAGACCATGATGACCTCCTATTGCGCACAGACATCCGGCTGCGTTCTTCGGGGCCTGACGTGCCTGCTCTACGACTTCCAAACGCTGGTCACGGGCTTGATCGCGATCGGCGTGGCCATCGTCGCCGCGCTACCAGTCTGGCGACAACTGCGGGACACCAACCTGCAGACGCGAATCTCTCATCGAGAAACGCTGGCAGACCTCTTGCGCTCGACGCTTCGTCGCTACCAGCGCGTCGACGAGGCAATCGCTGATCCGTTGCGCCGCGCTCAGGACGCGACCAGCGACCCAGTCGGATTGGCGACGCCGATCGATGCCGAGGCCGCGTTCCACCTTGAGAGCGTGTTCAGCCACATCCTCGACTGGTACCTAGTCGTGCTCGCCGGCACGGAGCACGCCGAGATCGAGGAGGGCAAGCGGACCTTGAAGTCGGCGCTGGACAGGCTCGTGGCGACGCTCGGCATGGCGCACTGGGCGGACCACAATGACCAGCGGGACGAAGATCGTGACCTGACCGATGACGAGTGGGCGAAGGTTCTTGCCGACTGCGCCCGGGCAAAGGTCGATGCATCCGCTCGCGTCGGGGACGTGCAGCGCGCCTACCGCGCGCTTTCGGGGGCGCAACAGGCATGGGTGCGGTCGCTCCGGACGCGCATCGCGCGCTTGGACCTGACCATCGCGGCCGCGGGCGAGTAATCAGGATGGGCGCGCTGCAGGATGCCGTGGACAGGGCCATCGCCGACCTCCCTCGATTGGCGCTGGAGCGCGTCGTCGCCGAGAAGCTGAAGGCGGCCGGCATCGACGATGCGGCGCTCGTCACGACGTTGGCGACTGCCGTCCTGCAGGAGAAGAGCGACGGGGTGGATTTCGCGAACGGCGGGGAGCTCGAACTCTCCATCGACGAGGAGGACATGCGGCGCATCTCGCGCGCGGCCGAACTGTTCGCCGGGGGGCTGCCGCAGTTCATCCGCGACATGATCGACGACATGGCGGCGAAGCTCGCCGACGGCTTCACGGAGCAGTGGACGGCCCTGCCGCCGGAGGACGAGGGTGTCGGGACGCGCACCAGGATCGCAGCGGATTGGAGCGAGCCGCTCGACCGCTTGCGCATGCTGGTGGCGCTCTGCGAACAGGAGGGTGACGGCTTTAACGTCGCGCATCTGTTGGGTCGGGAGAAGCGGGGCCACCTCCGGGCGAAGGCCTTGGCGCGACTGCACATACGCGCTTGCCGCATCGCCCGGGAGATCCTGCTGCTGCTCGAGAACGGGTTTGCCGAGGGTGCGCAGGCGCGCTGGCGGACCATGCACGAGGTAGCGGTCACCGCGACGCTGATCGCCGAAGGGGGTGACGACTTGGCTGAGCGCTACTTCGACCATGAGGCGGTAGAGCGCAAGCGTGCGCTTGACGATCACCGGCGCTCTGCGGTCGTCGCCGACGTTGCGGCCCTGCCGGCGCGGCGGACCGCCGGGATCGAGCGGGCGCACGCGGCGGCGGTGAAGCGATACGGCAGGACCTTCAACGGCATGTACGGCTGGGCCAGCGGCCAGCTCGGCATCCCGAGTGAACCGAAGTTCCACCATCTCCAGGAAGCCGCCGGCAGTCTGACGCTGAAGCTCCGATACCGCCTTGCGTCGTTTGACACGCATGCGAGTTCGGGTGTGCTCGAGCAGCCGGTGCACCGTTGGGATCCGACCACTCACGTGCCTGGCGTCTTCGTCGCCGGGTTCGAGGAGCCCGCCGCTGACACAGCCCAGGCCATCGTGCAGGTGACCGGTCTGCTCCGCGCCGAACCAAGGGACGTCGACGACGTCGCCTTCGGCCTCGCGCTGGTCCGACTGCGCGACGAGGTCGCACGCCTTTGGTATCAGGTGGCACGGCGCATCGCCCGACGCGAGCAGCGCGCCCTCGACCGCTCCGTTCGAAGGCGGGGGCCGCAGCGGCGCTTCGTCCACGTCAAGGCGAGGCCTGGCGCCCGCCGCGTCTGACTTTCAGCCTTCGACCTGTGCACGCAACGTGACCAGGAGGTCGCTCACGGATCTCGCCGCCGCGACGGAGAAGGCGGCCCGCGCTGCTTTCAAGCATGCCGAGTACCCGCGGCCATTCGGGCGCGCCTGACGTCGAGACCCATTGGATGTCCCGCCCGGTCAGTGCCATGTTCTGGTGTGCGCTGACTGGTGGCTTCGTCTGGAAGAGCGAGATGGCGCTTCAACGGCGGCCCCGCCCAGTCGGCTTCCAGTCGATTCCTCCGACATCCTTCAGCCTGACGAACGTCGCGTCGGGAGATGGGTTCGTCTCGACGAACGCCATCGGCTGCGGCGAGTCCACGACGACGAGACCGTGGACGTGCGGCACCGATGGGAGCTTGTAGCGTCGGGCGAGCGCCTCGGCATGCGCCCGGACGTGTGCCGCTCGTTTCAGGTGCCTCATCAAGTTGTCGGGCTTTCCGTCGTGTCGGGGCACGCCGCGGTATTCCGAAAGCCGCCGGGCGGTCTCGGCGAGCGTCCGGCACAGCTTGATGTCCTTAGCTTCAATGACCCAGACGTGCTTGCGGTCATCGCTGAGCGCCAGCACGTCGATGTCTCCTAAGAGCTTCATCACGGGAGTGGCCTTCTGGTTCAGCGCGGCCCAAGGAGCCACCCCCGGTGCGGCATCGAGGCCCAGCGCGCAAAGGGTCTCGGACACCCGCACGTTGAAGGTGTTGCCGGCGGCGTTTGAGGCACGCCCGACATGGCTGCGCATCGCCTGGCTCGACCAGAAGCGGTCCTGCAGGCTACCGTCGAACGCGCCGGAGAGGTTGTGGATCGCCGCCCGCTCGATGACCGCCGGCGCGACGGCCAGCAACGGGTCGTCCTCGTCGTCGATCGCGAGCAGTGGTCGTCCGATGAGCGACTGCGGCCGGTCAAACCTGCCTAGGTCATAGTCGTTTGGGAGCGCACCTGCCGGGACGGCGCTCCATCCGGCCCGTGACGGCAGGGTCAACCTTTCGATCATGGGCTGGATGGCGTCACCGCCACCGAGGTTGAGCGCCTCTAGCCGCTGGATGTGACGTGATGTCGTGGACGACCTCCGCACCAGCGTAGCTGTGCGATGATGTGGT
>NZ_LSJO01000331.1:0-500 GCF_001556735.1 Sphingomonas sp. CCH9-F2
TCTGGTGACACGCCTCGAAGAGGAGACCCGGATCGGCAAAGGCGGGACCCTGGCGGCGCAGCTGTCGCGGCTCGACCTGATCGTTCTCGACGAGCTCGGTTATCTGCCGTTCGCCCGCTCGGGAGGGCAGTTGCTGTTCCACCTCATCAGCAAGCTTTATGAGCGGACCAGCGTCATCATCACCACGAACCTCGCCTTCGGCGAATGGCCGACCGTGTTCGGCGATCCCAAGATGACCACGGCGCTGCTCGACCGCGTCACCCACCACTGCGATATCGTCGAGACGGGCAACGACAGCTGGCGCTTCAAAAACCGCAGCTGACAGCCACCTTCGGCGCCTTCAAAAATCTATCTTGCGCTGCGCGCGCCTCCGGTCGGGCTACGCCCGCCCTCCGCCGCACGCAGCGCAAGGCCATCTTCAACAAACCAGCATCATATTATCTGAAAAGGGGGTCCCTCTTCGACGCCGATCGGGGGTCCCTTTTGAACGCCGTTTGACA
>NZ_LSJO01000332.1:0-9889 GCF_001556735.1 Sphingomonas sp. CCH9-F2
TGATCTCGGACACGGACATAAGCCTATGCTCAGGGGATAGCCCCAAGCCTCCTTCCTAGGCTTAAATCCGTCCGGTCGAAATGGGGGCCAGTTCACGTACCCCTTCGGTGAAGGCCGCATTGCTTCAAACTGACGGGTTCTGGAGGTAGCACTGGTACAAGCTCCGGTGTTTGCATTGGCGTTAGCGACGGTGCGATGGCCCAGGTGACGTTAATTACGGGCGCGGAGCGGCGCCGGATGTGGACGGCGGAACAGAAACGCGCGCTGGTCCTGGCGGTGTGCGAGCCGGGGGCGAGCGTTGCGGAGATCGCGCCACGGGCGGTGCGCGGATCTGGATGGCGACCGGGCACACCGACATGCGTCGCGGGATGCATGGTCTGGCGCTGCGGATACAGCAGGGGCTGCACCGTGACCCGCATGCTGGCGACCTCTACATCTTCCGGGGCGGCGCGGCGATCTGGTGAAGATCCTGTGGCACGATGGCGTCGGCCTGTCGCTGTACGCCAAACGACTCGACCGCGGCCGGTTCATCTGGCCTGCGGCGAGCGATGGCGTGGTGGCGATCACGCCGTCGCAGATGGCGTGTCTGCTGGAGGCGATAGACTGGCGCAATCCGCGCATGACGTGGCGCCCGGCCGCGGCGGGATAATCAGGCGGGAACGGCGGAAAACCGTGGCTTGATGCCGGTCTTCTGCTATCCTGCCGGACATGGCAGCGGTGCCTTTCGATGATGTCGCGACCTTGCGCGCAGCCCTTGCTCGGGCCGAGGCGGACGCCGCGCGGACGAAGGCGGTCAACGCTGATCTGGCGGCCCGGGTTGCCCTTCTGGAGTTCCAGAACGAGAAGATGCGCCGGGCATTGTTCGGCCGCAGCTCCGAGCGCGGACGCTTGCTCGTCGATCAGCTTGAACTCGGGTTCGAGGAACTGGCGAGGACGAGGCGCTGGCCGCGACGGCGGCAGCCGGCACCAGCGTCGAGGCGTTCACCAGATCGCGCCCATCGCGCAAACCGCTGCCCGCCCATCTGCCGCGCGAGCGCGTCGTAATGGCCGCACCTGCCCATTGCCCGTGCTGCGGGTCCGACCGGCTTTCGAAGCTGGGCGAGGACTTGACCGAGACGCTGGAGGTCGTGCCGCGCCGCTGGAAGGTGGTGCAGACGGTGCGCGAACGCTTCGCCTGCCGGGCCTGCGAGACGGTAACCCAACCGCCCGCGCCGTCTTACGTTACGCCGCGCGGCCTGTTAGGACCGCACTTCCTCGCGCAGTTCCTGTTCGAGAAGTTCAGCCAGCATCAGCCGCTGAACCGGCAGACCGAGCGCTATGCCCGCGAGGGCGTCGACATCAGCCTGTCGACGCTAGCCGACCAGGTCGGTGCCTGCACGGCGGCCCTGGCACCGCTGCATCGCTTCATCGCGGGCCATGTGCTCGGGGCCGGGCGCCTGCACGGTGACGACACCACGGTACCGGTACTTGCCAAAGGCAAGACCGATACCGGACGGCTGTGGACCTACGTCCGCGACGACCGCCCGCATGGCGGCCGGCGCCACCGGCAGCCCTGTTCCACTATTCGCGCGACCGACGCTCCGAACATCCGGCCCGGCATCTGGAAGGATATGCAGGCATCCTGCAGGCCGACGCCTATGCCGGCTACAATGCGCTGTTCCGGAGCGAGCGGGTGCCTGCACCCGTACTCCGGGCGCTGTGCTGGGCGCACGCACGCCGCAAGTTCTTCGAACTGGCCGATGTCGCCGGCCAGGTGCGGCGCAGGCGTGGTAGCCCGGTCATCTCGCCCATTGCGGTCGAGGCAGTGCGGCGGATCGACGCGCTATTCGACATCGAGCGCGCCATCCTCGGCAAGCCTGCGGCCGAGCGGCAGGCCGCGCGCCAGGAACTGAGCCTGCCGCTGGTCATCGACCTCGGCGCATGGCTGCGTGGTCAACTCGCCGCCATGGCGCGCCACAACCCGGTCGAGGCCGCGTACGATACTCTGCTGAAGGACTGGCCGGCCTTCACGGCTTTCCTGGAGGACGGGTGCATTTGCCTGACGAACAATGCCGCGGAGCGTGCCCTGCGTTGTGTGGCGCTCGGCAGAAAAGCATGGCTGTTCGCGGGTTCCGACTGGGGCGGTGACCGCGCGGCGTTCCATGTACAGCCTCACCCTCACTGCAAAGCTCAACGACATCGACCCGCAGGCCTGGCTTGCCGACGTGCTCGCCCGCATCGCCGACATGCCCCAGGCCCAGCTTGATGAACTGCTCCCCTGGAACTGGCAGCCGACCGGCACCACACCGGCACTTGCCCGGGCCGCCTGATGGCGAGTCCAACCTTCGCCTGGACCGCACGCTTCGTCGCCGAGCAACTCGACGTCGCGGAAGACCTCGTCGATGAGATCGCAGCATGGCGATGGAACCTGAAGACGGACGCATCTCCATCATCGACAACAACGAAGACGACGCTCCGTCCGTCACCGCCTTGACCCGGGACGGCATCAATTACCTCAAGGAAACCCTCAGCGATCCTTCATCCTGCTACTACAAGCTCAGCCCGCGGCCCTCACCAGATGGGTACTCCGCATCGAACGCATCGCCATGTCGTCGAGCACCCCGCTAGCGCAGAGGGGTGATGTGTGTTTCGGTCGGTGAGGTCGTCATGACAGGGGGCTTCATGTTGAAGGAACCCCATCGTCTGCCTTCGCTGCCGCAGGGGGAAACCTTAGCGCTGACGCGCGACCTCACCACCAAACGTCACCGCGCACGGAGCGGCTCGTGCAATGAGTCTTACGGGTCACAATCTTAAGGCTGGCTATCGCGTACTATGCTAGGTGCTGGCGCGGTTTATCGCATATTTCTGCCACTCCGACGCATCACAACCCTCATGTGGGGGTGCCCGCGGGGGTGCCTTATAGCCGGTCTGAAGAAATCACGCGAAATCACAGTTTGTTATATTGCGCCGTGAGTGCGGAATCGTGCTGTCCCCGCAACCATACCAAACATACCATCGGCGCCCGCGGGCGCCTTTTGTTGTGTTGGCCGTATCCAGTTCCCACAACCGTCTTGACGGCTTGCGCCCCGGAAGCCGGGCGTCCAGGGCGCTTGTGCGTTCGTCCTCGGCGCGCTCACCACACCACACCGAGGCGGGGGCGCGCGTCTCAGAAACGCAGCCGCAGTTCCGCCAGCAGTGATCGTGGCTCGCCCGGGAAACTGCCGGTCTGTTTTGTGAAGCCCGACGCGGTGTAGCGTCGGTCGAACAGGTTATCGACGCGCAGCAGCAACTCGGCCGGCCCCAGCGCCTTGGTAAGCGAGACGTCGAAGATCGTGTAGGCCGGCACCGCCTGGTTCGACAGCGTCACCCGGCGCGACAGATGTTCGCCGCCAAAGCCCAGCGCGGTGCCGATCGCCGCGATCTGATAGCGGGTCCAGAAGCCCAGCTGATGGCGTGGCGCATTGGCGAAGCGATCGCCGACCGCATTGGTGACCGACTGCCCCGCGACGGTGCCGGTGATCCGGGTATCGTTATAGGCGTAATTGGCCAGCAGCACCCAATCGGGGGTGATATCGGCCGCCACATCCACCTCAACCCCCTTGCTGGTCACCTCGCCGATCGGTCGTAGCTGATCGATGCCGTCACGCGGCGGCAGGGTCGGATCGACCTGGAGGATGTTGCGGCGGACGATGCGATAGACGGCGGCATTCGCCTGGAGCCGTCCGCCGAGCAGCACCGACTTGATGCCGCCTTCCACCTGATTGCCGGTCACCGGGGCGAAAGGGCCGCCGGCGTTGATATCCTGGCTGGCGGGGCTTTGCGGTTCGAAGCTGCCCGACCAGCTGGCGTAGAGCGACAGGCCGGTGCGCGGCTTGACGATCGCACCGCCGCGAAAGGTGAAGCGGCCGTCGCGAAAGGATGGCGCGGCGATGAGGCGCCCGGCGGTGCTGGTGGTCACCGCGTCGTCGAACCGGTCGTATCGCACCCCGCCGACCAGCAACAGCGCGTCGGTGATGCCGATCCGGTCCTGGAGGTAGGCGCCGCGGCGCTTCGTGCGGGTATCGGTGGTCGCGGTGGGGACGGCCGCGGCGCGCGCCGCATCGCGGGCGTCATCGCTGTAGACCGGGTTGTGCAGGCTGAGCGGCGTCACGCCAGCGCGCAGGATCCGTGAATCGAGGATGCTGCGTTCGTCATACCAGTCGGCGCCGGCCTGAAAGCGATGCTCCATCCCCGCCAGCCGCACCGTCGCGGTGGTGTTCGCCATGAAGGACAATCCATCGACGGCGCGGATCTGGTCGCGGAACTCGCGCGCGATCAGATCGTCGCTGCCCGCCACGAAGCCGCGCGGTTCGTGATAACGCTGCGTTTCGGTCGCGTCGAAATAGCGCACGCCCGCGTCGAACGTCACCGCGTCGCCGATGTCGGTCGCATAGCGCGCCTGATACGCGCGCGAAGCGAGATGCAGGATGTCGGTCGGCTCGTTGGCGTTCCAGCGGATGTCGGCGAGGAAATTGCCCGCATCGTCCACCGGCACCCCGCGCAGCCGATTGCCGCGCAGGACATTGTCGTAGACAGTCGCCTGCACGATCAGCGTCCCGCGATCGTTCGTTCGGAACGACAGGCCGCCGTCCCCGATCAGCGAGGTGTTGCGCGTATTGTAGCGGAACGGCGTCATCGCTTCGTAGAAGCCGCCAAGCCGATAGGTGACGATCCCTCCGGCATCGACCTTTCCGGTCGCCTCCGACGAGATGCCGGCGCGATCGTAATTGCCGAGTGTCGCGACGGTGCGCAGCGCGCTGGCCTCGGCAGGCGTCTTCGACACGTAATTGATGATGCCGCCGGGCGATCCGGGGCCGAAGAACAGCCCCGTCGGCCCCTTCAACACCTCGACGCGGCTGATCGTGAACAGCTGCGGCACCGAAAAGCCGATGAAGGGATTGCCGCGCTGGCCGTCGTAGAAGGACTGGTCCTGCCGGAAGCCGCGGAAGGTGACCCCGGCGTAGCTGAACGCGCTGATACCGGAAATATCGCGGTAGATATCGGTCGCATCACGCGCGCCCTGATCGGTGAACAGGTCGGCGTTGACGACCTGGAGCGCCTGCGGAATGTCGAGCGGGTTTTCGGCGGTCTTGCCAACGGTGGTGGTGTCGACGCGGTAGAGCCGTTGGGCGCGCCCGGTCACCACGATGTCGTCGCGCGCGTTGTCCGACGATTGCGCCATCGCCGGCGCGCACGCCAACACCCCGGCCCATGCGGCCGCCACGCTCCACCGGTTCATCTGCGCCCCTTTAATGCTATCGCTTCGCAATAACTGTTATCGTTGAATTGTGCAAGGGTGAAGGTCCGGCAAACTCCTGCGACATTTGCGCGGTAGCGCGCTCGCCGCCGTGGTTCCGGGGACGCATGGCGAAGGAGAAATGGCAATGCGTTCGATCTGTTGGTTGCTGGCCGGGGTGGCGGGCCTTCCCGCTGCCGCCGTGGCACAGGGCGGCACGGCTGGTACGGAGCAGACCCCCGGCACCGTGCCCCCCGCCGGACCGGCCGCCGCTTCGCCCGAGCCGGTGTCCGCGCCTGCGCCAACGCTTGCCGCACAGCCCACGCCGCGCACCGCTCCGCCTGCCGCCGCCGAGGAGGATGAGGACGAAGGCGCGCCCGATATCGTCGTCACCGGATCGCGCCGCCAACCGGGCGCGGTGATCGGCGATATCCCGCCCGAACAGCAATTGTCGCCCGCCGATATCCGCAGCTACGGTGTCGGGTCGATCACCGAACTGCTCGCCGAACTCACACCGCAGACGACGTCCGGGCGCGGTGCCGGGGGCGGGCCGGTGATCCTGCTCAACGGGCGGCGCATTTCCGGCTTCCAGGAGATCCGCGACCTGCCGACCGAGGCAATCGCGCGCGTCGATATCCTGCCGGAGGAAGTGGCGCTCAAATACGGCTATCGCGCCGACCAGCGCGTGGTCAATTTCGTGCTGCGCCGCCGGTTCCGCGCGGTGACCGCGGAGTTGAACGGCCGCGCCGCGACCGAGGGCGGGCAGCAGCAGGGCGGGGCGGAGGCCGATATCGTGCGCATCCGCCGCGACGATCGCGTCAACCTTCACCTCGAATACAGTCGCGCCGGCGCGTTGAGCGAGGCGGAGCGCGATATCCTCCAGCCCGCCGCCACCGCCGCGATCGGCGGCAACGTCGTCGGCGCGACCGCGCTGGGGCCGGGGCTGGGCAATGTCGCCGGGGTGCCGGCGTCGGCCGCGAATGCCGCGCCGGCGATCGGCGACTTCGCCGCCACGCCGAACGCCACCGATCAAGGCGCCTATCGCTCGCTGCTGGCCTCGTCGCGAAGCGTCGCGGCGAACGGCACCTATGCCATGACGATCTTCGGCAATGTTGCCGCCAGCCTGAACGCGACCGTCGACCACACGCGCACCGTCGCGGACCGCGGACTGGCGACGCTGTCGCTGCAACTGCCGGTCGGCAGCCCCTTCTCCCCCTTCGCGCAGCCGGTGACGGTGTCGCGCGCGTTCGACGATATCGGCCCGCTGACGCAGGTCGTCGACACCACCAACCTGCACCTGGGCAGCACGCTGAACGGCGACAAGGGCCGCTGGCGCTGGTCGGTGACCGGCAGCGTCGATCGCGCCGACAGCGATACCGTGACGCAGGCCGGGCTGGACGCCGCCGCGTTCCAGGCGCGGTTGCTGGCGGGCGATGCCACCGCCAACCCTTTCGCCCCGCTGTCGCTGGGGCGGCTGCCCGACAATGTCGGCCGCTCCCGCTCGACCACCGCGGGGCTGGACGCGCTGGCGAGCGGCCCGGTGTTCGCGCTGCCCGCGGGCGACGCCAACACCAGCATCCGCATCGGTGCATCGACCAGCGATTTCAGCAGCCGCTCGACCCGCGGCGGGGTGGCGAGTGCGCCCGGCGACGTCGCACGCGATATCGGCAACATGCAGATCAACCTCGACCTGCCGGTCGCCAGTCGCGGCGCGGACGTGCTGGCAGGGATCGGCAACCTGTCGCTCAACGCCAATCTGGCGGCGGACCATTTGTCCGACTTCGGCACGCTGTGGACGATCGGCTATGGCCTCAACTGGTCGCCGGTGGATGCGGTGCGGGTGATCGCGTCGGTCACCGACCAGGACGAGGCGCCGAGCGCGCAGCAGCTGGGCAATCCGCTGGTGACGACGCCGGGGGTGCGCGTGTTCGACTACGTCCGCGGCACGACCGCGACGGTTACCACCGTCACCGGCGGCAACCGCGATTTGATCGCGGACAATCGCCATGCCCTGAAACTGGGGCTGAACCTGACGCCGTGGAAGCAGAAGGACATCAGCTTCCGCGCGGATTACACGCGGCAGGACACCGACGATCCGATCGCCGCCTTCCCGGCCGCGACCGACGCGATCGCGCGGGCGTTCCCGGGCCGGTTCCAGCGCGATGCGGCGGGCAATCTGTTGCAGATCGATTCCCGCCCGATCAACTTCGCGCGCAGTCAGCAATCGCAGATCCGCTACGGCATCAACATGTCGTTCAAGCTGAAATCGCAGCTGCAACGCCAGATCGAGGCGTATCGCGCCGGCACCGGTCCGAACCCGTTCGAGGGGCTGCGCCCGCCGGGCGGCTGGCGCGGCGGCGGGGACGGCAATGGCGGCGCGGCCGGCGGCCGGCCCGGCGGTGCGCCCGCCAGCGGCGCGGGCGGCGGCGATCGTCCGCGCGGCGGCTTCGGCGGTGGCGGGCGTTTCGGCGGCGGCGGCGCGCAGGCCGGAGGGCGGCTGCAATTCGCGCTCTACCACACCTGGCACCTGACCGATCGCGTGACGATCGCGGATGGCGGCCCGGTGCTCAACCTGCTGGAAGGCGATGCGATCGGCAGCGCGGGCGGCCAGCCGCGGCATGAGCTGCAAGGGCAGGCGGGCTATGTCAACAACGGGCTGGGTGCGCGCCTGTCGGTGAATTTCCAGAGCGCGACGCGTGTCGCCGGTGGCACCCCGGCCGCTCCGCAGACGCTCGATTTCGGCAGCCTGGCGACCGCGAACCTGCGGCTGTTCGCCGATCTGGGCGGGCGTCTCGACTGGGTGAAGGCGCATCCGTGGATGCGCGGCACGCGCGTGACGGTGCAGGTCGACAATCTGTTCAACACCCGCCAGCGCGTCACCGACCAGACCGGGCAGGTGCCGATCGGTTTCCAGCCCGATTATCTCGATCCGCTGGGGCGCTCCGTGCGGGTGGTGCTGCGCAAGTTATTCTTCTGACGACAGGCCGACCTGCGCCGCCAGCCATTGCGCGGCGGCCTCGGGCGTCTGCTTGTCGCGGTCGCGATCGACGCGGTAGTTGGCCGCGCGCATCGCGGCGACCGGGATGCGCCCGACCAGCGGTGCCAGCGCGGCGCGGAACCGTGTATCGCCCTGCCGCCGCGGCGCGATCAGCACGATCGCGTCGTAACCGGGAATCGCCCCCTTGGGATCGCGCAGCACGGTCAGCCCGTCCGCGGCGATCCGCCCGTCGGAGGAAAAGGCGCTGATAACGTCCGCCCGCCCGCTTTCCAGCGCGCGGTACATGAACGTCGGGCTGTAGGGCGTCGTGGAGGCGAAGCGCAGCGGATAGGCGCGGCGGATCGCCGCCCATTCGGCACGGTCGAGGAACTCCAGGTCCGCGCCCAGCGCCAGCCGCGGCGCGGCGGGCACCAGATCGTCCAGCGTCGCGATCCTGCGCGCCCGCGCATCGGCGCCGCGCATCGCGAAGGCATAGGCATTCTCGAATCCCAGCGCGCCCAGCAGCGTGACGCCATGCGTCGCCTGCGTCCATTCGGCGACCGCACGCAGCTGCTGCGCGCGCGGCACGACGTCCTGCCGCTTCATCTCCGCCCCCCAGATCGTGCCGGCATAATCGACATAGACGTCGATATCACCGCCCGCGACCGCGCCGAACGCCACCGCCGATCCCAGCCCGTCGCGATAGCGGACGGTATAACCCGCCCGCGTCAGCCGGTCGCCGATCAGCCGCGCCAGGATATATTGTTCGGAGAAGTTCTTGGCGCCGACCGTCACCGTGCGGTCGTGCCCGCCGCGCGGCCACAGCGGCACGCTGGCCAGCGCGGTCGCGGCCAGCAGCACCCCGCCCGCCGCCGCGACGCGCCGCCACTGCCGCCGCCCGGCGGCGCGCTCCGCCAGCCCCAGCAGCGCATCGACCCCCAGCGCCAGCGCGGCGGAGGAGACGCAGCCGGCGATCACCAGCGCCCAGGCCTGCGTCTGCAATCCGGCGAAGATCAGGTCGCCCAGGCTGGGTTGCCCTACCGTGGTCGACAGCGTCGCCGCGCCGATCGTCCACACCGCCGCCGTGCGCACCCCCGCCATCGCGATCGGCAGCACCAGCGGCGCCTCGACGCGCGCCAGTTTCTGCACCGGCGTCATCCCGATGCCGTCCGCCGCCTCCAGCACCGCCGGGTCGAGCGCGGCGAAGCCGGTGACGAGGTTGCGCACGATCGGTAGCAGCGCATAGAGCGTCAGCGCCAGCAGCGCAGGCAGGAAGCCCAGTGCGGGCACTCCGCCGCCGACCAGCGACGACACCCACAGCAACACCGGGTAGAACAGCGCCAGCAGCGCCAGGCTGGGGATCGTCTGGATCAGGCTCGCCGTGCCCAGCACGACGCCGGCCAGCCGCGGCGCGCGGGCGGCGCGCACCCCCAGCGGCAGCGCGATCAGCAGCGCCAGCGCCAGCGCCGCCATCGCCAGCAACAGGTGCTGCGCGGCCAGCGCGGGGACGCGGGCGAAAGCGTCGATCATCGCGTCATCGCCGTCAGCCGCTCGGCCTGGGCGCGCGGCACCGCGACGAGCGCATCGGCCGCGTCGCCCGCCTCTCCGGCCAGCATCGCGGCGGGGGGCGGGGTAGGTCATGGTCGCTTGATATCTTC
>NZ_LSJO01000333.1:0-4723 GCF_001556735.1 Sphingomonas sp. CCH9-F2
GACGACGACACCTATCGCGCCGCCGGCGCGCGGATCGTCGATACCGCCGCGGAGGTGTTCGCCACCGCGCAGATGGTGGTGAAGGTGAAGGAGCCGCAGCCGGGCGAGTGGGTGCAGCTGCGCGAGGACCAGATCCTGTTCACCTACCTGCACCTCGCCCCCGATCCCGAGCAGGCGCGCGGGCTCCAGGCGTCGGGCGTTACCGCCGTGGCCTATGAAACCGTCACCGACGGGCGCGGGCACCTGCCGCTGCTGGCGCCGATGAGCGAAGTCGCCGGGCGGCTGTCGATCGAGGCCGCGGGCACCGCGCTGAAGGCGGTGAACGGCGGGCGCGGCGTGCTGATCGGCGGCGTGCCGGGCGTGCAGCCGGCGCGGATCGTCGTGTTGGGCGGCGGCGTGGTCGGCACCCATGCCGCGCGGATGGCGGTGGGCCTGGGCGCGGAGGTGACGATCATCGATCGCTCGATCCCGCGGCTGCGCGAACTGGACGAGCTGTTCCAAGGCCGGGTGCGCACGCGCGTGTCGACGCTGGAGTCGATCGAGCATGAGGTGTCGGAGGCCGATGCGGTTATCGGCGCGGTGCTGATCCCCGGCGCGTCGGCGCCCAAGCTGGTGACGCGCCCGATGCTCAAGCTGATGAAACCGCGCGCGGTGCTGGTCGACGTCGCGATCGATCAGGGTGGCTGTTTCGAGACCAGCCACGCCACCACCCATGCCGAGCCGACCTATGAGGTCGATGGCGTGATCCACTATTGCGTCGCGAACATACCGGGGGCGGTGCCGCTGACGTCGAGCCACGCGCTCAACAATGCGACGCTGCCCTATGGCCTCGCGCTCGCCGATCGCGGCTATGCCGCGGCCGAGGCGGATGCCGGGCTGATGGAGGGCGTGAACGTGCGCGGCGGCAAGATCGTCAACCGCGTCGTGGCGGAGGCGCTGGGCGAGGCGTGATCGGTCGGGTGCGCCGTTCCACGGCGGCGCGCCGGCCTCTTCCCGGAGCGGGCGGCGCGGCTGGCGGGGCCTGTCGGCGTCGCGGAGCATCGCTCGACACGACGGAGAGGCGGAAGAAGTAGGCAGGGGAGGGGCGGCCGGCCGCTCCCTCCCCCGTCCGGTCAGCTTAGTTGCTGTCCGAGTCGTTGTCGTCGGCGATGATGACGATGCCGGCGACAACCGCCGCCGCCGCCAGGATCGCGACGATCACGCCGCCACCGGCGACGTCGTTCTTCTTGGCCGACGCGGTCGACGCGCGCGCCGACTTGGCGACCGACAGGCTGGCAGCCGGGTTGGCCGGAGCGGCCATCGCCGGAGCGACCGCGAGCGACGCGGCGGCAGCGGCAGCGAGATAGGTACGAAGCTTCATACGATACTCCCTGGATAGGAGATCGCGGCATCTCACGAAGCGCGCGATACTGCAACCGCGAAGCGACAAGATGTTCGGCCCCAGGCGCATCGCCGCGACGGTTTGTGGCATGGCCGCGACAGTCGAGCGTCGTATTGCAAGAAAATACACCCGCGGACCATGCGATCCGCGGGTGTCGCGATGAAGATCCCGGCCGATCAGGCGGCGAACTGGTTCATCGTATTATGGACCCCGCCCGCCTTCAGTGCGGCCTCACCGGCGAAATATTCCTTATGATCGTCGCCGATATCGCTGCCGGACATGTTCTGATGCTTCACGCAGGCGATGCCTTGCCGGATTTCCTGCCGCTGCACGTTCTTGACGTAGCCCAGCATCGCCGCGTCGCCGAAATACTCGCGCGCCAGATTGTCGGTGCTGAGCGCCGCGGTGTGATAGGTCGGCAGCGTGATGAGGTGGTGGAAGATGCCGGCGCGCGCCGACGCATCCCTCTGGAACGTGCGGATATTCTCGTCCGCCTGCTGCGCCAGTTCGGTCGCGTCATAGTCAGCGCTCATCAGCTTCGCCCGGTCATAGCCGCCGACGTCGCGCCCCTCCTCGACCCAGCGGTCGTACACCTGCTGGCGGAAGTTGAGCGTCCAGTTGAAGCTGGGCGAGTTGTTGTACACCAGCTTCGCGTCGGGAACGACGGCGCGGATACGGTCGACCATGCCGGCGATCTGCTCGATATGCGGCTTCTCGGTCTCGATCCACAGCAGGTCGGCACCGTTCTGGAGGCTGGTGATGCAGTCGAGCACGCAGCGGTCGGCTCCGGTGCCTTCGCGGAACTGGAACAGGTTCGACGCCAGCCGCTTGGGCCGCATCAGCTTGCCGTCGCGCTCGATCACCACGTCGCCGCGCAATTGCGTGACGTCGGTCACCTCCTCGCAATCGAGGAAGGCGTTATACTGGTCGCCGATGTCGCCCGGCTCCTTGGAATAGGCGATCTGCTTGGTCAGGCCGGCACCCAGCGAATCGGTGCGCGTCACGATGACGCCGTCGTCGACGCCCAGTTCCAGGAAGGCGTAGCGGCACGCGCGCACCTTCGCGAGGAAGTCCTCGTGCGGCACGGTGACCTTGCCATCCTGGTGGCCGCACTGCTTTTCGTCGGACACCTGGTTCTCGATCTGGAGCGCGCAGGCGCCCGCCTCGATCATCTTCTTGGCGAGCAGGTAGGTCGCCTCGGCGTTGCCGAACCCGGCATCGATATCGGCGATGATCGGCACGACATGCGTTTCGTAGTGGTCGATCGCGTGGATCAGCCGCTGCGCCTCCACCTCGTTGCCGCTCTGACGCGCCTTGTCCAGATCGCGGAACATCATTCCCAGTTCGCGGGCGTCGGCCTGCTTCAGGAAGGTGTACAGCTCCTCGATCAGCGCGGGCACGCTGGTCTTTTCGTGCATCGATTGGTCGGGCAACGGGCCGAAGTCGCTGCGCAGCGCGGCGACCATCCAGCCCGACAGGTACAGGTAGCGGCCTTTGGTGGTACCGAAATGCTTCTTGATGCTGATGAGCTTCTGCTGCCCGATGAAGCCGTGCCAGCAGCCCAGCGACTGGGTGTAACTGGCGGGATCCGCATCATAGGCGGCCATGTCGCGGCGCATGATCGCGGCGGTGTATTTCGCGATATCCAGCCCGGTGTTGAAGCGGTTCTGCAGCTTCATGCGTGCCACCGCTTCGGCGTCGATCCCGTCCCACGTGCCGTTGCGGGCGCCGATCGCTTGCGCGGCGGAGGCGATGTTGTCCTGATAGGTCACGTGCGGAATGTCCTTTTGCTTGGGGTCGGGGCGCTGCGGAAGTGCCCGCCGGCACCGTTGCAGCACCGGCGGGACACCCTTCCTCCCCAGGAAGCGATAAGCGGGTGGCCTCAGCCGAGCCGGCCGAGGCGGTGGTAGAGCGCGGAGAATTTCGAGGAGCGCGGATCGTCGGCGATCTGGCGGACGTAATGCGCGACGGCTTCTTTCATCAGGCCGAAGTCTTCGGTGGAGAAGACGGCGCGGCTGCGGGCGGGTTCGTTGGTCATCGGGTGTCTCCTTCCGTGTGAGACGTGTGTAATCCACGGATCGGCGGACGATGAGACAATTTCATGCGCTTTCGTGTCGCATCGTTAGTGGAAACGAGATAAATGAGCGTCATATTGTAAAATATTTACAGGATTGGCGATGGTGCGGGAGAAGGTGCTGGCGGGACATGCGGTCAAACGACTGCGCCGCCGGCTGGGGCTGACGCAGGCGGCGATGGCCGAGACGCTCGACATTTCCGCCAGCTATCTGAACCTGATCGAACGCAATCAGCGGGCGCTGCCGGCCGGGCTGCTGGTCGAGCTGGCCGAACGCTACGATTTCGACGCGCGCGCGCTGGCCGCGGGCGAACCGGGCGGCGGGGCCGACGCGGTGCGCCGCCGGCTGGGCGACCCGATGTTCGCCGATATCGAGATCGACCGTGCCGAGGTGGAGGAATGGCTGGCCGCCGCGCCGGGCGGGGTGGAGGCATTCGCGCGCGCGTTCGACCGGATCGGCGGCGGCGGGACCGGCCCCGCACCGGCCGCCACCGGCGACGACCCGTCCGGCGCGGTGCGCCGCGAGATCGAACGTTGGCGCAACCATTTCCCCGACCTCGACGCCGCGGCGGAAGCGGTCGCGGACGACCTG
Source organism: Sphingomonas sp. CCH9-F2 (assembly GCF_001556735.1). Lineage (NCBI taxonomy): Bacteria > Pseudomonadati > Pseudomonadota > Alphaproteobacteria > Sphingomonadales > Sphingomonadaceae > Sphingomonas > Sphingomonas sp. CCH9-F2. Next base: position 4,048 of record NZ_LSJO01000333.1, read on the forward strand.
CGGCTGGTCGCGGCCGACCTGTACGGTGCGCTGGTCGAGCGGTTGCGCGTCCGCCACGGGCTGGCGATCCGCATCCTGCCGGTGGAGGTGATGCCCGACCTGCTCCGCCGGCTGGACCTGCACGCGCGGCAATTGCAGCTGAGCGAGCGGCTGGACCCGTCCGCGCGTACTTTCGCGCTGGCGGTCCAGCTGGCGCAACTGGAGGCGCGTACCGAGATCGAAGCGCTGGCGCGCGGCGCGGGCTTCCCGGATCGCGCGGCGGAGCGGCTGTTCCGCCGCCACCTCGCCAGCTATTTCGCTGCCGCGATCATGATGCCCTATGCCCGCTTCCTGCGCGCGTGCGAGGCGACTGGCTATGACCTGGATATCCTGCAACGCCGCTTCGGCGTGGGGTTTGAACAGGTCGCGCACCGGCTGACCACGCTCCAGCGCGTCGGCGCGCGCGGGCTGGCCTTCTTCATGATCCGCATCGACCGCGCGGGCCAGCCGTCGAAGCGATTCGCAGGGGCCAGCCAGTCGCCGCTGGTCGAGGGGGAGGCGCGCTGCCCGCTATGGCGGCTGCACCACGCCTTCGACCGTGCCGGGCATCCGGTGACGCAGCTGGTCGAGCTGGAGGACGGTGCGCGCTGGTTCACGATCGCGCGCGCGGTCGCGGCGCAGGGCGGCGGGGTGGGGG
>NZ_LSJO01000334.1:0-3949 GCF_001556735.1 Sphingomonas sp. CCH9-F2
GGCCGAGGCTCCCGCCGCGGAGGCCCCGGCCGCTGCCGAGGGCGAAGCCGCCACCGCGTAAGCGACGCGCGAATGTCATGGAGGCTTCCTATGGAGCCTCCCCGATTTCCCGTTCGAGGCGCGGCGGTTCGCAAGCGGATCGTCGCGCTTCGGCGCATCTGAGTGAGGACAGTATAATGGCCGATATCACGGCAGCGATGGTCAAGGACCTGCGCGAGAAGAGCGGCGCGGGCATGATGGATTGCAAGAAGGCGCTGAACGAGGCCGGCGGCGACATGGATGCCGCGCTGGACTGGCTGCGCACCAAGGGCCTGGCCGCGGCGCAGAAGAAGTCGAGCCGTACCGCCGCCGAGGGTCTGGTCGGCGTCGCCGTCGCCGGCGCCAAGGGTGCGGTGGTCGAGGTGAATTCCGAAACCGACTTCGTCGCGAAGAACGAGCAGTTCCAGGGCTTCGTGCGCGACGTGACGCAGATCGCGCTCGCCACCGGCGGTGACGTCGATGCGATCAAGGCCGCGGCGATGCCGTCGGGCAAGACCGTCGAGGAAGCGCTGACCAACAACATCGCGACGATTGGCGAAAACCAGTCGATCCGCCGCGCCAAGCGTCTGGAAGTGTCGAAGGGCGCGGTCGTGTCCTACGTCCACAACCAGCAGGCGCCCGGCATGGGCAAGATCGGCGTGCTGGTCGCGCTCGAATCGGATGCCGCCGAAGAGGTGCTGCAGAAGCTGGGCCGCGACCTGGCGATGCACGTCGCCGCCGCCTTCCCGAAGGCGCTGAACGAGGGCGACCTGGACGAGGCCGAGATCGAGCGCGAGCGCGCGATCGCGACCGAGAAGGCGGCCGAATCCGGCAAGCCGGCCGACATCATCGCCAAGATGGTCGAAGGCTCGATCGCCAAGTACCGCAAGGAGCACGCGCTGGTGAGCCAGCTGTTCGTCATGGACGGCAAGACCAAGATCAGCGACGTCGTTGCCAAGGCGGGCAAGGATGCCGGTGCGCAGATCGTGCTGAAGGACTATGTCCGCTTCCAGCTGGGCGAAGGCATCGAGAAGGAAGTGTCGGACTTCGCGGCGGAAGTCGCCGCCGCATCGGGCGTGCCGCAGCACGCCTGACGCGCCTGCCCGATGCGTGCGTCGGGCCGCATGACCAGCCGCCGCGCCGGGTGACCGGGGCGGCGGTTTGCCTGTGGGGCCAGGGCGCAAGCCCCCTTGTCAACCCATTGCCAGTCGCGGGCCCCGCGCCTAGGGTCCGCGCGCCTTTCCAACAGCGTCCGGATCCCATGACCCATCCCCGTTTCAAGCGCATCCTCCTGAAGCTGTCGGGCGAGGTCTTGATGGGCGCCGACGGCCTGGCGATCGACCCGTCGGTCACCGCGCGCGTCGCGGAGGAGATCGCCGACGTGAAGGCGCAGGGCTATGAGCTGTGCGTCGTGGTCGGCGGGGGCAACATCTTCCGCGGGCTGGCCGCGGCGGCCAAGGGGTTCGAGCGCGGCACCGCCGACTATATGGGGATGCTGGCGACGGTGATGAACGCGCTGGCCGTCCAGAACGCGCTGGAGCAGATCGGCGTCGACACGCGCGTCCAGTCGGCGATCCCGATGCAGTCGGTGTGCGAACCGTTCATCCGCCGCCGGGCGGAGCGGCACCTGGAAAAGGGCCGCGTGGTGATCTTCGCCGCAGGCGTCGGATCGCCGTTCTTCACCACTGACAGCGGCGCGGCGCTGCGCGCGGCGGAGCTGAACTGCGACGCGCTGTTCAAGGGCACGTCGGTGGACGGCGTCTATGACGCCGATCCGAAGAAGGTGGCGGGCGCGACCCGTTACGAAACAGTGAGTTATGACACGGTTCTGGCGAAGAACCTGAAGGTGATGGACGCCAGCGCGATCGCGCTGTGCCGTGATTCGAACATCCCGATCGTCGTCTTCAACATCCGCGAGCACGGCAATTTCGCCGCCGTGCTGCGCGGTGAAGGCGTGTCGACCGTGGTGCAGAAAGAGATGGAGACCAAGTAATGCCCGCGTATGACAAGGCCGACCTGGAGCGGCGCATGAACGGTGCGGTCGAATCGCTCAAGGGCGATCTGGGCGGCCTGCGCACCGGGCGCGCCGCGGTGTCGCTGCTCGATCCGGTGACCGTCGAGGTCTATGGCGCGCACATGCCGCTCAACCAGGTGGCGACCGTGTCGGCGCCCGAACCGCGGATGCTGTCGGTCCAGGTGTGGGACAAGACCAACGTCGGCCCGGTGGAAAAGGCGATCCGTTCGGCGGGGCTGGGGCTGAACCCGATCAACGACGGCAACACGCTGCGCCTGCCGATCCCCGACCTGACCGAGGAGCGCCGCAAGGAACTGGCGAAGCTGGCCGGGCAATATTCGGAAAAGGCCAAGGTGGCCGTGCGCAACGTGCGCCGCGACGGCATGGACGCACTGAAGACCGACGAGAAGAAGGGCGTGTTCAGCGAGGACGAGCGCAAGCGCCACGAAGCGGAGGTGCAGAAGCTGACCGACGCGACGATCGCCGAGATCGACACGGTCGCGGCCGCCAAGGAAAAGGAAATCCTCGGCAAGTGATGGCCATGGGGGCCAGGGGCGCGCGCAGGTGATGGCGACCGCGGCGGCATCGCAGCCGGTGGCGCAGCACATGCCGCGCCACGTGGCGATCATCATGGACGGCAACGGCCGCTGGGCCGCGCAACGCCACCTGCCGCGGGCCGCCGGGCACCGCGCGGGGGTGGAGGCGGTGCGCGCGGTGACGCGCGCGGCGCGTGCGATGGGCGTGCAGGCGCTGACGCTCTACGCCTTCTCCTCGGAGAACTGGCGCCGGCCGGCGGAGGAGGTCAGCGGGCTGATGGGCCTGCTCAAATTCTTCATCCGCAACGACCTGGCCGAGTTGGTGCGCGAGAACGTGCGGCTGCGCGTGATCGGCGACTATCGCCGGTTCCCGGCCGATGTCGTCGCGCTGGTCGACGATGCGCTGGCGCGTACCGCCGCCAATACCGGCCCGATCCTGGCGATCGCGCTGAACTACGGCGCACAGGCCGAACTGGTCACGGCGGCGCAGCGGCTGGCGGCGCGCGCCGCGGCGGGCGCGATCCCGGTCGAGGCGATCGACAGCGATGCGATCGAGGCGGAGCTGGAAACGCGCGAGCTGCCCCCTCTCGACCTGTTGATCCGCACCTCTGGCGAACAGCGGCTGTCGAATTTCCTTTTGTGGCAGGCGGCCTATGCCGAATTGCTGTTCGTCGACACGCTGTGGCCCGATTTCGGCCCCGACGATCTGGCCGCCGCGATCAGCGCGTTCGGGCAGCGCCAGCGCCGCTACGGCGGGCTGTGAGCGCGCGCGCATGAGCGATTCGTCGCCGTCACCCTTTCCTCCGACGCCCGATGCGGCGCTGCGCACGCCGTCGAACCTCAGGCTGCGGATGATCGCCAGCGTCGCAATGATCGCGGTCGCTTCGGTGGCGCTGATCCTCGGCGACATCGCCTTCTGGCTGCTGGCGGTGGTGGTCGCGTTGTTCATGATGGCCGAATGGGGCGATCTGCAGAAGGTGCCGCCCAAGACCAAGCGGCTGGCGCAATTCGCGCTCAGCGTGCCGCTGGCGACGATGGCGCCGGCGTGGCTGATCCTGGAAACGCACGACTTCTTCACGCTGGGGCTGGTCGCGGGGGCGGCGTTCTTCGTCGCGATCGTTACCCGGCTGCCGCGACTGGCGCTGGGCGTGGCCTATTGCGGGCTGCCGGTACTGGCGCTGGTGTTCCTACGCCGGCAGGACGACGGGCTGCTCTATGCCTTCTGGGCGATGGCGCTGGTGTGGGCGTGCGATATCGGCGCGTTCTTCGCCGGGCGGTCGATCGGCGGGCCGAAGCTGGCGCCGCGGCTGTCCCCGAACAAGACCTGGGCGGGGCTGGGCGGGGGGGTGATCGCCGCCGGTGCACTGGGGCTGCTGTTGTG
>NZ_LSJO01000335.1:0-850 GCF_001556735.1 Sphingomonas sp. CCH9-F2
GCAGGCGCCCGCCTGCGGCCCGAGACCCCAGCCTTCGCCGGGGCGACGTGACGGTTGCTGCACGCACCACCTCAAAAATATCCCTGCTGCTTCTTCTGCTCCATGCTGGCGCCGGCATCCTTGTCGATCGCCCGCCCCTGCCGCTCGCTGGTGGTGGTCAGCAGCATCTCGCGGATCACGTCGTTCAGCGTCGCCGCCTCGCTTTCCACCGCGCCGGTCAGCGGGTAGCAGCCGAGCGTGCGGAACCGGATCGAGCGGTCGACCGGCACCTCGCCGGGGGCGAGCGGGAAGCGGTCGTCGTCGACCATCAGGATCAGCCCGTCGCGCTCGACCGTCGGGCGCTTCGCCGCGAAATACAGCGGGACGATCTCGATCCCCTCTCGCGCGATATATTGCCAGACGTCCAGCTCGGTCCAGTTGCTGATCGGGAAGACGCGCATGCTCTCCCCCTTGGCGTGGCGCGCATTGTACAGGTGCCACAATTCGGGCCGCTGCGCCTTGGGGTCCCAGCGGTGCGTCGCGGTGCGGAACGAGAAGACGCGCTCCTTCGCGCGGCTCTTCTCCTCGTCACGGCGCGCGCCGCCGAACGCGGCGTCGAAGCCATGCAGGTCGAGCGCCTGCTTCAGCCCCTCGGTCTTCCACATGTCGGTGTGGAGCGCGCCGTGGTCGAACGGGTTGATCCCCTGCGCCAGCGCATCGGGGTTGCGATGGACCAGCAATTCCATCCCGGCATCGCGCGCCGCCTTGTCGCGCAGCGCGTACATCGCGCGGAATTTCCACGTCGTATCGACATGCAGCAGCGGGAACGGCGGCGCGCGATGCCGGGATGGAATTGCTGGTCCATCGCAAC
>NZ_LSJO01000336.1:0-266 GCF_001556735.1 Sphingomonas sp. CCH9-F2
CGGCCGCCGCTGCCGCCGCCGCCGCATCGCGTGCCGCCTTCTCGGCATCGCGCGCCGCCTGCGCCGCTTGCGCTTCGGCGGCGGCCTGGGCGGCCTGCTGCGCCTTTTCGGCCGCAGCGGCCGCCTCGCGCGCGACGCGATCCGCCTCGGCGGCCGCGGCGCGGGTCGCCTGCTCCGCCGCCTCGCGGGCGGCTTGCTCGGCCGCCCGCGCCTCGGCGGCGGCCTGTTGCGCGGCAGCCTGCGCCGCGTCGCGCGCGGCCTTGTCG
>NZ_LSJO01000337.1:0-1116 GCF_001556735.1 Sphingomonas sp. CCH9-F2
GAAATCCTGCCGCAGGTCAAGCATGAGGCTTCGCCCAGCGCGACGTTGATCGGCGGGGCGGCGGGCGTCGTAACGATGCTGGGTCTCAAGGCTTTCGAGGCCCGCTTCAAGGGGCCGATGGCGCTGCTCGCCGCGATCGGCATCGACATCCTGGTCGATGGCCTGGTGCTCGGCCTTGCGTTCGTCGCGGGCGAGAAGGCGGGATTTCTGCTGACGATCGCGCTGACACTCGAAGTGCTCTTCCTGGGTCTGACACTGACCAACGAGCTGGCGGAAACCTATCGCTCGCGCCTGCGCATCATCGTGATCGTCTCGGCCTTGGCGCTGCTGCTGCCGATCGGCGCGCTCGCTGCCGTTCCTGTCGCCACGCTCTCGCCGGTAATGGTCGCTGGCTTCCTGAGCTTTGGGCTGATGGCGCTGCTCTACCTCGTCACGGAAGAGCTGCTGGTTGAGGCGCACGAGAAGCCTGACACCCCGCTCATCAGCTCGATGTTCTTCGTAGGGTTCCTCGCCCTCCTGACGCTCGAGGAGATCATGGGATGAATGCGAGCAACGACAACGCGGGCACGCAGGAGCGTCGCACGCTCTGGATCGTGCTGCTGCTGAACGCAGCAATCGCAGCGGGCTTTTTCGTATCCGGCGCGTTCGCCGATTCAAGTGCGCTCATCGCCAACGGCGTCGACAATCTGTCCGACACCGCCGTTTACGCTCTCAGCCTCGTCGCGCTGACCCACGGTAAGACGTGGAAGACGCGCGCCGCGATCGCATCGGGGGTAATGCTGCTGATCTTTGCGGGCGGCATCCTGATCGATGTCGGGCGACGCTATGTGCAGGGGAGCGAGCCGATCGGACCGACCATGATGGTCATGTCGGCGATCGCCGGCGTCGTAAACTACCTCTGCCTGCGGCTGCTCCAGCGGCTCAAGGATCCGGACGTTAACCTACGGGCCGCCACCACCTTCAGCTTCAATGACTTCATTTCCAATGGCGGCATCCTGATCGCGGGCGTGCTGGTGCTGTGGCTGGGCACCAACTGGCCGGACCTTCTGGTCGGCTTCGCTACCGCCATCATCGCCATCAAGGGCGGTGTCGAAATCCTGCGCGACGCGCGCGCCG
>NZ_LSJO01000338.1:0-2247 GCF_001556735.1 Sphingomonas sp. CCH9-F2
CCGCCGCAACGGCGGGATGATCGACGTGGCGGTCGCGGATACCGGGCCGGGCATCGACCCCGCGGTGGCCCCGCGCCTGTTCGAGGCATTCGCCAGCGGAAAGGAACAGGGCATGGGACTGGGCCTGTCGATCTCCCGCACGATCGTCGAGGCGCATGGCGGCCGCATCTGGGCCGAGCCGGCGGTCGGTGGTGGCGCGATATTCCATTTCACGGTGTGGAGCGCCGAACCGGGGGACGGCCATGACTGACCGACGCATGGTGCATGTCGTCGATGACGAGGATGCGGTGCGCCGCTCGATCGCGTTCATGCTGAAGACGTCGGGCTTCGCAGTTAGGCCCTGGGACAGCGGCGTGGCGTTCCTGCGCGCGGCGCGGCACGAACGGCCCGGCTGCGTGGTGCTCGACATCCGTATGCCGGAAATGGACGGCCTCCAGGTCCAGCAGGAACTGGCCGCGCAGGGCATCGGCTTTCCGGTGATCGTCCTGACCGGCCACGGCGATGTCGCGACGGCGGTGGCGGCGATGCGTGCGGGCGCGGTCGATTTCCTGGAGAAGCCGTTCGAAAAGACCGCGCTGCTCGCCGCGCTCGATCGCGGCTTCGCCCATCTGGAACGGCGCGACACGGCCGCCGCCAGCGCGCGCGACGCGGCGGTGCGGATCGCCGTGCTGACACCGCGGGAGCAGGATATCCTGCGCGGGCTGGTGCGCGGGCATCCCAACAAGACGATCGCCTTCGACCTCGGCATCAGCCCGCGGACGGTCGAGGTGCATCGCGCCAATGTCATGACGAAACTGGGGGTGCACAGCCTGTCGGACGCGCTGCGCCTCGCCTTCGCGGCGGGGCTGGCCGACACTGTGGACAACACGTAGCGACCCGGCGCGCGGCGTTCGTCATCATCACGCTCCCATGATGGACTGGAGCTGCCATGACGACCGATCCGCCCCCCGAACACAGGCGAGCCGCGCTGGTGGTGGAGGACGACGACGGCGTGCGCCGATCGCTTCAGCTGCTGCTGCACTGGCGGGGATATGAGGTGCGCTCGTTCGCGTCGGCGGGGGCGTTGCTGGCGGGCGCCGATCTGGACGACGCCGCGGTGCTGATCGCCGATTTCCGCCTGCCCGACGCGACCGGATGCGACGTGCGCCGCGCATTGGGCGATCGCGGCTGGAAGGGGCGCTCGGTGCTCATCACCGGCTATCCCAGCGCGGCGCTCGACGCACTGGCCCGGGACAGCGGCTTCGATGCGGTACTCAGCAAGCCGTTGCGGCAGCAGGCGCTGTTTTCGGCGCTGCGTGAGGATGAGGCCTCGGCACGTCGCTGACATCGGAGTATAGTCGCCGGCGACAGGAGGCAAGATGCGATGAGAGGAGCCGTCGTCCGACACGGGGATGCCGTCCATGAGGCGGTCCGGTCAGCCAGCCGTGCCGCGACGTCGGCGATCGCCGCATCATGGTGCCGGTCGGCGCTGAACCATGGGCTCGATCCCGATGGCGCGCCGCTGCGCGACCGGATCGACGATGCGGCACTGGCCGCCGTCCGCGCCGAGAACGACCTGATGCTCGCGGTCGCCGCGCCGGTGCTGGACGAGATGTTCCGGGCGGTGGGGCGGACGGGCTGCGCGGTGATCCTGAGCGACCGGCGCGGCGTCATCCTGGAACGGCGCGCGGGCGCAGGCGACGCGGACGCCTTTTCCGCAGCGGGGTTGGTCGAGGGCGCCTTGTGGGGCGAGGAGGATCAGGGCACCAACGGCATCGGCACCTGCCTGTTCGAAGGCAAGCCGGTGGTCATTCACCGCGACCAGCATTTCGCCAGCCGCAACGTCAACATCAGCTGCATGGACGCGCCCGTCCACGATCCGCACGGCCGGTTGGCCGCGGCGATCGACGTGTCGAGCTGTCGCGACGATCACGGCACCGCGATGGCGGAGATGGTCGCCGCGCTGGTCCGCGATGCCGCGCGCCGGATCGAACGCGGCCTGTTCTGCCGCCATTTCGCCGACCGCCGCATCATCTTCCTGCCCGAACAGGCGGTCAGCGGCAGCGCGTTGCTGGCGGTCGATCGCGACGATCTGGTCGTCGGGGCGAGCCGCGCCGCGCGGCTGCGACTGGGGCTGAACGACGCGGCGCTGGCCACGCCGCGGTCGCTGTCGCAGGTGCTGGGCGAGGAGGCGCCGCCCTCGTTCGAGAACGCCGATCGCGCGGTCCTGCGACAGGCGCTGGCGCAGGCGGGCGGCAACGCCAGCCG
>NZ_LSJO01000339.1:0-1033 GCF_001556735.1 Sphingomonas sp. CCH9-F2
CTGTCATCGGCGGTCGCCACCTCGATCGCGTCCGCCGCGCTCAGCCGCGTGTTCACCGCGCGCGCCGAAAAGGTCAGCCGCGCATCCTGCGACAGGACATTGTCGGGCAGCGTCAGCGGCAGCGCCGCGTCGCCGGGCGCCGGGGCGGGGGGATCGACGTTGCGGCTGATTAGCTCCACGCGCGGGCGCGGCGGGGTGATCGTCGCGCGCACCGTCGTCGTGCGCCCGTCCGCCAGCGTCACTTTGGCGTCGGATATGCCCAGCGCCACCGTCTCGGTCGCGCCGTCGGTGGTGAGCACCATGCGGTCGCCGCCGCCCGGATCGCGGGTCAGCGCGCCGGGGACGAACGTCAGCCCGGCGACCTCCAGCTTGGCGACCTGGTCCAGTCGCGCACCGACCAGCCGCCCGTCCTTGTCGCCGGTATAGAGCGTGAACCCCTCCAGCCGGCTCGCCTCGCTCTGCCCCTTCAGCGTCAGCGCCGCGGGGGCGGCATTGCCATATTGCGCGACCAGCAGCGTCAGTTCGCCCGCGCGGGTGCGCGACAGCGGCAGCGTGGCGGTGATCTCGTCCGCGCCGCTCGCCTTCCACGCCACCGCCTTCACCGCGCCGGCGCGGTCGCGCAGCGACACCTGTTCGACGCACGATGCCGCCCCGCCCTGCAGCGTCAGCGGCGTGTCGCGCCCGACCACCACCGCATTGTCGGGCTTGGGCGCCCAGGCGGTCGGTGCGCCGTTCTGGAGCAGGAAGCGCGGGCCGGTGAACGTGTCGAAGCCCCAGCGCCCGGTCAGCACCGCCTCGCCGATCGCCTGCTGCCCCAGCCGCGCGGTGTCGATAGTGACCACCAGCCCGCCGCGCGCCGCATCGGCGGTGACCGGCATGTCCATCGTCTTGCCGTCCGCCAGCGTCAGCCGCAGCGACAGGTCGCGCGCATAATCGGTGGCGAACACCAGCGGTGCATCCTCCAGCGGCAGCACCTGTCCCGGGCGCAGCAGGCACAGCGGGTCCCTGGTCCCCGCGCGCAGCGTCGGCGGGG
>NZ_LSJO01000034.1:0-2413 GCF_001556735.1 Sphingomonas sp. CCH9-F2
GCACTGCTGGCAGGGTGGCCGGGCTGGGCGCAGAGCGTGTCGGAGGGGGTCGGTACCATCGCCACGTTACCGATGGTATCGGGCGAGGATATCCGGCTGCGTATCGCGCATCAGATGATGACCGTAGACGGCCGCACCGGCCATGCGATCGGCATCAACGGCAGCGCCCCCGCGCCGCTGATCCGCCTGCGCGAAGGGCAGACGGTGCGGCTGCATGTCGAAAACGCGCTCGACGAGGAGACGTCGCTGCACTGGCACGGGCTGCTGGTGCCCTCGCACATGGATGGCGTGCCGGGCGTCTCCTTCCCTGGGATCGCGAAGCGGCGCACCTTCACCTACGAATTCCCGGTCGTTCAGGCCGGCACCTATTGGTATCACAGCCATTCCGGGCTTCAGGAGCAATCGGGCCTGTATGGGCCGCTCATCATCGACCCCAAGGGCGACGATCCGGTGCGCGCCGATCGCGAGCATGTCGTCATGCTGTCCGATCACACGCCGCTTCACCCGCACCGCCTGTTCGCGAAGCTGAAGCAGCAGGCCGGTTACTTCAACCGCCAGCAGCAGACGCTGGCCGGTTTGCTGGCGGGCCGCGACCAGAAGCTGGCGGACCGGCTGGCGTGGGGCGCGATGCGGATGGACCCGACCGACATCGCGGACGTGACCGGTTCCACCTACACCTATCTGGTCAATGGCCATGGCCCGCGCGACAATTGGACCGGGCTGTTTCGCGCCGGCGAGCGGGTGCGGCTGCGCGTCATCAACGCATCGGCGATGACGACCTTCAACGTGCGGATCCCGGGCCTTGCGCTGACGGTGGTGCAGGCGGACGGGATGAACGTGCGCCCGGTGGACGTCGACGAGCTGCAGATCGGCGTCGCCGAAACCTACGACCTGATCGTCACCCCCGACGCGGATCGCGCCTATACGCTGGTGGGGGAAAGCGTCGACCGGTCGGGCATGGCGCGTGCCACGCTGGCGCCGCGCGTGGGGATGGTGGCCCCGGTGCCGGCGCTGAGGCGGCGACCGGTGGCGACGATGCGCGACATGGGAATGGACATGTCGGCGCACGGCGCGATGGCGGGGATGGACCATGGCGCGATGTCGGGCATGGATCATCGCGCGCCCCCGGCGGCGGGCGCGATGAAGCATGACATGCGCGATTTCGCGAACGCCCCGGGGGTGCGCAAGGGGCCGGGGGTACAGACCATCTCCCCCATGCCGGTCGACCGTACCGGCGATCCGGGACAGGGCCTGGAGGATGCGGGGCACCGCGTCCTCACTTATCGCGACCTGATCGCGCTGGAGCGCAACCCCGACGTGCGTGCGCCGTCGCGGTCGCTGGAAATCCACCTGACCGGCAACATGGAACGCTACATGTGGTCGTTCGACGGCCGCAAGCTGTCGGAAGTGACGGCGCCGATCCCCTTCCTGGCGGGCGAGCGGGTGCGCGTGACATTGGTCAACGACACAATGATGGGGCACCCGATCCACCTGCACGGTCATTTCTTCGAACTGGTCACCGGGCATGGCGCTTATGCGCCGCGCAAGCATACGGTGATCGTCCAGCCGGGCGGCACGGTGAGCTGGGACGTGACCGCCAACGAAGGTGACTGGGCGTTCCACTGCCACATGCTGTACCACATGCACGCGGGGATGATGCAGGTGGTGCAGGTTCGCGCGCCGGTGGAGGCGGGGGCGTGATGGCGCGCCGGGCGATCGGGGTCGTTCCCCTCGCGCTGGTGCTGGCGCTTCCAGCCGGCGCGCAGACGATGGACCATCGCATGATGCGGGGGATGACCATGCCCGGCATGACGATGCCGGCACCGAAGGGGAAACCGGCAGCGAAGGCGAAGCCGCGCCGGCCGGCGCCGCAGCCCCGCCGCGCGTTGCCGACCCGCCCGGCCGCTGCGCCCGATCCGCATGCGGGGCACGATATGTCCGCGATGCCGGAAATCGCCCCTGCCGCCGACCCGCACCATGGGCATGACATGTCCGCGATGCCCGGCATGGCGATGGGGCGCGCTCCGCAGGGCGGTGATGCACCGGCGGCGGGAACCGACCTGCCGCCCGGCGATGCCGCCGCGCCGCCCGCGCAACCGGGGCTGCTGGCCGAGCGCGTCTATGGCGCCGCGGCGATGCGGGAGGCCGACCAGGCGATGCGCCGCGAACATGGCGGGATGACCTTCGCGCAGGTGATCGTGAACCTGGCCGAATATCAGGCGCGCCGCGGCCGGGACGGCTATCGCTGGGATGGCGAGGCATGGATCGGCGGCGATATCGACCGGCTGACGATCAAGACCGAGGGGGAGGGGGAGGCCGGCGGCGCGCTCGCCACGGCTGAGGTGCAGGCGCTCTACAGCCGCGCGCTCGATCCCTATTGGAACCTGCAGGCGGGCATCCGCCACGATATCCG
>NZ_LSJO01000340.1:0-2379 GCF_001556735.1 Sphingomonas sp. CCH9-F2
ATCGTATTCCCGCCGACCGCGCGCCCGCCGACCGTGATCGCCCGCCGCCCCCGCCCGACGAATTCTAGGGCCGGATCGACATCCAGGCATATGACCCGTTCGTGCTGAGGAGGCTGAGCGACGTCGAAGCCTCGTCTCGAAGCACCGTTTCGACGTCGCTCAACGGCGCCTCGGGCAACGCCCGCCATTCCGGTCAGCGATATTGACCCGCCGCGCGCACTGACCGACAGCGGCGGGCATGCGTTTCTTTTCCGACAATGCCGCCCCGGTCCACCCCGCCCTCCTCCGCGCGATCGTCGCGGCGGACGATCTCGACACCGCCTATGACGGCGATCGCTGGTCGAAACAGCTCGACGCGCGCTTCTCCGCGCTGTTCGATACCGAGGTGCGCGCCTTTTGGGTGCCCACCGGCACCGCCGCCAACTGCCTCGCGCTCGCCGCTCTGTGCCCGCCGCACGGCGCGGTCGTGTGCCACCGCGACGCGCATATCCAGAACGACGAATGCGGCGCGCCCGAATTCTACACCCATGGCGCCAAGCTGATGCTCGCCGACGGCGACGGCGCGAAGCTAACCCCGGAGACCGCCGGGGCGGTGCTGTCGCTGGCGCGCTACGACGTCCATCAACAGCGCCCGCACGCGCTGTCGATCACCAACGCCACCGAATATGGCCGCGTCTATACCCCCGCCGAGACCGCCGCGCTGGGCGCGCTGGCGAAGGAGCGCGGGCTGGGCTTCCACGTCGACGGCGCGCGCTTCGCCAATGCGGTGGTGGCGACCGGCGCGCATCCCGCCGACCTGACGTGGCGCGCGGGCGTCGACGCGCTCAGCTTCGGCTTCGTCAAGAACGGCGGGATGAATGCCGAGGCGCTGGTGTTCTTCGACCCCGCCCTGGCCGAGGCGACGCTGTTCCGCCGCAAGCGCGCCGGGCACCTGTTGTCGAAGGGGCGCTATCTGGCGGCGCAGCTGCTCGCGATGCTCGACGGCGACCTGTGGCTGGACTGCGCGCGCGCCAGCAACGCCGGCGCCGCGCTGCTCGCCGCCGCGGCGGGCGACCGGCTGATCCACCCCGTGGAGGCGAACGAGCTGTTCCTGCGCGTCACCCCCGCCGAAGCGGCAGCGCTACGCGCGCAGGGCTTCGACTTCTACGACTGGGGGCCGGGCGAGGCGCGGCTGGTGGTCAGCTGGAACCAGCGCGAGGATGCGCTGCGCCCGCTGGCCGACGCGATCGCCGCGCTGTGAGCGAGGCGCCCGGCGCCCTGATCGGCCACCGCCGCCCCAACAGCACGCGCGCCGCGGTGCTGGTGCCGTTCGCGATCGTCACGCTGATCTGGGGATCGACGTGGATCGTCATCCGCGACCAGCTGGGCACCGTGCCGCCCAGCTGGTCGGTCACCTATCGCTTCCTGGTGGCGGGCGTGGTGTTGCAGGCGGTGGCGATGGCGCGGCGCGAGGTGGTGACCCGCGACGCCGGCTTCTGGCGCTTCGCCGCGACGCTCGGGCTGCTGCAGTTCGTGCTCAACTTCAACTTCGTCTATCGCGCCGAACAGCATATCACCTCGGGGCTGGTGGCGGTCACCTTCGCGCTGCTGCTGGTGCCCAATGCGCTGTTCGCGCGGCTGTTCCTGGGGCAGCGGCTGGGGCGCCAGCTGCTGGCCGGCAGCGCGGTGGCGATGGCCGGCGTCTCGCTATTGTTCGTGCAGGAGGCGCGCAGCGATCCCAACGGCCCCGGCCAGTCGCTGCTGGGCATCGGGCTGACGCTGTGCGCGATCCTGTCCGCCTCCTGCGCCAACGTGATGCAGGCGACGCGCGCCGCCGCGCGCTATCCGATGGTGCCGACGCTGGCGGCGGCGATGCTGATCGGCGCCGGGCTGGACGCCGCCTGGGCGTGGATCACCACCGGCCCGCCGGTGTTCGACTTGCGCCCGTCCTATATCGCGGGGGTGCTGTACCTGGGCGTCGTCGCCTCCAGCCTCGCCTTCACGCTCTATTTCCGCATCATCCGCGCGATCGGCCCGGCGAAGGCGGCGTACAACAGCGTTATCGTCCCCGTCATCGCGATGCTGCTGTCGACCTTATTCGAGGGCTATCGCTGGTCGCCGCTGGCGGCGGCGGGCGGCGTGCTCGCCGGCATCGGGCTGGTCGTCGCGCTTAGCGCGCGCAGGCCGGCACGGTAATCGGGATACAGCGGGCGCCAGCCCAGCACGCGCCGCGCCTTGCCATTGGCGACGCGGCGGTTTTCCAAGTGGAAGGCGCGCGCCGCCGGCGTCAGCGCGTCGAGCGGCACCACCGGCGGCGCGGGCAGCCCCAGCAGTTCGGCCGCGAACGCCAGCACCTCGTCCTGCGGCGCCGGTTCGTCGTCGGCCAGGTTATAGACCCCC
>NZ_LSJO01000341.1:0-244 GCF_001556735.1 Sphingomonas sp. CCH9-F2
CCCCCGCCGAAGGAACCCCGAATGGGGATGATGGAGGTTGGCGGGGTGAAGGAGTGGGCACCATCATGCGGGAATGCGTCCAGACCGTTGAGGACGCCGCACCGTGCCTCGCATTCCCGGTCACCCCGGACTTGTTCCGGGGTCCATCGTTCTGCAAGCGCACCAGCCGGTGCGGCTGCGGGCCGGTGGATGCCGGATCAAGTCCGGCATCACGAACGATGGTGTCGCCGCGATAGCGCCAACC
>NZ_LSJO01000342.1:0-5890 GCF_001556735.1 Sphingomonas sp. CCH9-F2
GCGCTTCCGCTGGTTCTGCCTCGATCACATCCGCGCGTTCAACGCCGGCTACAATTACTTCGACGGGATGACCGCCGACGAAATCCACCAGGCACAGCGACCGATGGCCGGGTGGGAGCGCGAGACGCGCGCCTTCGCGCGTGCGGGGGCGGGGGATGCCGGGCCGCGCTGGGCCGATTTCACCGATCCGCTCGACGCGATCGGCGCGCGCTTCCGCCGCGCCGCCGCCGCGCCGGAGCGTGCGGACGGCAAGCCTTTGTCGGGGGAGGACCGCCGCAACCTCGAAGTGCTGGGGCTCGCTGCGGACGCCGATCGCGCCGCGCTGCGCCGCCGCTATTCGGACCTCGTCCGCCGCTACCACCCCGATCGCAACGGCGGCGACCGCCGGCACGAAGCGAAGCTGACCAGGGTGATCGCCGCCTATCAGCAGCTGCGCCGCGCCCCCGCCTTCGCATGACGCGCGGCCGCGGCGGGGGGCGTCAGATGATGTCGAGCACCAGCCCCAGCCGCCGCGCCTCCTCGGCCTCGATATACCAATTGTCGGGCGCCTTGGCCTTCAGCTGCTCCAGCGTCACCTGCGTGCCGCGCACCAGATCGGCGAAGCCCTCCTCCTGGATGCGGATCGAATCCTCGATCTCGTTCAGCTTGGCCTTGAGCAGCGGGGTCAGTGTGTTGAGCGGGCCGTTGAGCGTGATCGTGCTGTTCATCAGCCGTTCGTGGATCATCAGCCGCGAATTCTTGGTCAGGAACCGGCGATCGGCGGGAAAGGCCGACATGAACGTCGCCCCCGCGGAATAGACCGCCACCTTGCCAAGGAACAGCGCATCCCGCCCGGTATATTCGCGCAGCAGCCGGATCGAATCGCCCATCGCCCGCGCCATTTCCGGGTCGCCGCCCAATGTGGTGATCGACACCACCAGCGGGCCGTCGGGCGGCGCGGCGGCCAGTTGGTCCTTGAACTGCGCGTACATCGCATCGTCGACGATGCCGTGCAGCTGGATATGCGGAGCCGCGAGCAGCGGATATTGCGAGGCGTGGGTATCGGTGGTCATCCCGCCCCAATCAGCGGCGCGCCCGCTTGTTCCGCGCCACCTCCTCCAGCACCGCCGTCGCCGGGCGCCCGACCGGCGCATCGGCGGGCGGCAGCGCGCGCTCCAGCGTCGCCAGCCAGCGTTGCGCACCCGCCCCGATCGACACCTGCGGATCGGAGGGGGTCAGCTTGGCCCGCCGCTCCCATCCGGCGATCTCGCCCTGCGCCTGCGCCACCGCCGCCGCCAGCGGCACCGGCTGGCGCAGCGCATGGTTGACCAGCGCATCGCCGAAGAACGTCCAGTCGTTGTCCGCCTCGCACCCGAAGCTGCTGCGTTCGGCGGAGGCGGCGGTGACGATCGCGGTCGTGTCCGACGACAGCATCGGCACGAACACCCCCGAATAGCAGGCGCTCAGCAGGATCAGGCGGTTGCGGATGCCCAGGTCGGACAATTCCCGCCACAGATGCGCCGGGCCGATCGCACCGTAACCCTGGTCGCCGTCGTTGTAATAGAGGCCGAACCCGGCACCATGGCTGGTGGTGTAGAGGATCAGCACGTCCTCCGCCGGGTTCATCACCTCGGCGACACGCGCCAGCACCAGGTCGAGCGCGGCGGGGCTGCCCATCGGCAGCGCGGCGCCCCCGCGCCCGTCCGGCCCGGCCAGCACGATCGTGCGCCCTTCCGCGCCATAGCGCCGCGCCAGCACCACCGCGCTCGCCCGCGCCTCCCGCGCGAACACCGGGTCGCTGTCCAGCGCCGCGACCACGACATAGGCATCGATCACCCCGCTGCGTTCGGGCGCGAGCCGGTCGAGCGCGGCGGTCAGCCGGCGATGCTCCGCCAGCCGCCAGCGCGCGGTGCGGTCGCGCTCCACGACGATCCCGGTGTCGGCCTGCTGCCGCATCGTCGCATCGTCGCCGTCCAGCGTCGGCGGGGGCAGCGTATGGCGGGGCGGCGGCGCGTCAGCGACCGTGGCGGAGGGGGACGAGGCCCGTGCCCCCACGCCCGCCACCGCGATCAGCAGCAGCCCCGCCCGCATCATGTCCGACCACGTCCGCCCCATCCGCGCCCCCGTTCGCGACGATTGGGCACGTGTAGGAGCACGTCGTCAAGTGCGCGTTCCGATCCGCCATCGTCGACAGCGCCGGGCCACCGCGACCGCGCGGCCCCGTCGACGCGGGGCCGCGCGGGCGATCAATAGACGCGCTTCTTCGGCTTGATATACTCGATGTCGTCGGTCAGCGTGTAATCGTGCACCGGGCGATAGTCGATCGACACCGCGCCGCCCTTGCCGCCCCAGCCGTCGAACGTCGCGATCGTGTGCTTCATCCAGTTGGCGTCGTCGCGCTCCGGGAAATCCTCATGCATGTGCGCACCGCGGCTTTCCTTGCGGTTGTCGGCGCTCTTCATCGTCACCACCGCCTGGCCGATCAGATTGTCGAGCTCCAGCGTCTCGACCAGATCCGTGTTCCAGATCAGCGAGCGATCGGCGATGCCGACGTCCTGCATCCCCTGGTAGATGCCGTCGATCTTCGTCACGCCCTCGGCCAGCAGCGCGCTGTCGCGGAACACCGCGCAGTGGCGCTGCATCGTCTTCTGCATCTCGGCGCGCAGCTTAGCGGTCGGGGTGCCGCCCTTGGCGTTGCGGAAATGGTCGAGCCGGCTGAGCGACAGCTCTTCCGATCCCTTGGGCAGCGCATCGTGCGAGGTGTTCGGCTTCAGCGTGTCCTTCAGCCGCAGGCCGGTGGCGCGCCCGAACACGACCAGGTCGATCAGCGAGTTGGAGCCGAGGCGGTTGGCGCCGTGGACCGAAACGCACGCCGCCTCGCCGACCGCGAACAGGCCGGGGACGACCGAATCGGGGTTACCGTCCTTCAGCCGCACGACCTCGCCGTGGTAGTTACACGGGATGCCGCCCATGTTGTAATGGACCGTCGGCGTCACCGGCAACGGCTGGCGTGTCAGGTCGACGCCCGCGAAGATCTTGCCCGTCTCGGTGATCCCCGGCAGCCGCTCGTGCAGCACCGCGGGGTCGATATGGTCGAGGTGGAGGAAGATGTGGTCCTTGTCCTTGCCGACGCCGCGGCCCTCGCGCATCTCCATCGCCATCGAGCGCGCGACGACGTCGCGGCTGGCCAGGTCCTTGGCGGACGGGGCATAGCGTTCCATGAACCGCTCGCCCTCGGAATTGGTTAGATACCCGCCCTCGCCGCGCGCACCCTCGGTGATGAGCACGCCCGCGCCGTAGATGCCGGTCGGGTGGAACTGCACGAACTCCATGTCCTGCAACGCGATGCCGGCGCGCAGCGCCATGCCGTTGCCGTCGCCGGTGCAGGTGTGCGCCGACGTCGCCGACTGGTACACGCGCCCGCCGCCGCCGGTCGCCAGCACGACGGCATGCGCGCGGAAGCGGTGGATCGACCCGTCCTCCATGCACAGCGCGATGACGCCGCGGCACGCGCCGTTCTCCATGATGAGGTCGAGCGCGAAATATTCGACGTAGAAGTCGGCGTCATACTTCAGCGACTGCTGGTACAGCGCATGCAGCATGGCGTGACCGGTGCGGTCGGCGGCGGCGCAGGTGCGCTGCACCGGCGGGCCTTCGCCCATGTTCTGCATGTGCCCGCCGAACGGCCGCTGGTAGATGGTGCCGTTGTCGTTGCGGCTGAACGGCACGCCGGCGTGCTCCAGTTCATACACCGCGGCCGGCGCCTCGCGCACCATATATTCGATCGCGTCCTGGTCGCCGAGCCAGTCGGAACCCTTGACGGTGTCGAACATGTGCCACGACCAATGGTCCGGCGAGTTGTTGCCCAGCGATGCGGCGATCCCGCCCTGCGCCGCCACGGTATGGCTGCGGGTCGGGAACACCTTGGTGATGCAGGCGGTCTTGAGGCCGCTTTCCGCGATCCCCATCGTGGCGCGCAGGCCCGATCCGCCCGCGCCGACCACCACCGCGTCATAGGTGTGGTCGATGATCTTGTAGGCGTCAGACATTATGCGGCAGCTCCGAACGCGACCTTGAGGATCGAGACGATGGCGATGGCGGCGGCGGCGGCGGTGAACACGTTGAGGAGGATCATCATCACGAAGCGATTCTCCTTGTGCGCATAATCCTCGATCACCACCTGCAGCCCTAGGCGGAAGTGGTAGAACACCGATGCGATCAGCAGCACCATCGGCACCGCCGCCCACATCGAATGCAGCCACAGCCGCACCGTGGTATAGTCATAGGCCGGCAGCCGCGCGATCGACGCCAGCAGCCATACGACCAGCAGGACGTTGGTGCCCGCGGTGATCTTCTGATGCCACCAATGATGCGCACCGGCGTGGGCGCTGCCCAGACCCCGGACGCGGCCGATCTGCGTCGTCATCACTTGATCCCCAGATAGAGCCAGAACGCCGCCGTCAGCAGCACCGACGCGACGAAGGTCAGCGCGGCCAGCGTCCGGTTGGTCTTCAGCTCGAACGCCGCGCCCGTGTCCATCACCAGGTGGCGGATGCCGCTCATCATGTGCTGGAACACCGCCCAGGTCAGCGCGACGCCGACCACCCAGCCGATCGGGTTCAGCCCACCGTCGGCGTGGGTAAACACGTTCAGGAACGTGGCATAGGCGTCCGGCCCGGCGGCGATCGCCGCCAGCCACCACACCAGCAGCGCGGTGCCCACCGTCGCCATGCCGTCGCCGGTCACGCGATGGAAGATCGACGCGGCCATCGCCGGGCTCCAGCGGTAATGAAGCGCGAGCGGGCCGCTGAACAGGTGCGGGCTGCGCGGGCGATCGGGTCTGGTGGCCACCGCTTGGCTCCTCGGAATACGGCGTGAACGATTTGGGCCGGTCTATGCGGCGATGCGGCACGGGATGCAAGCGCCCGGCTTATCGCGGCGCCCGGATCGGCGCGGGCGGCATCCCTAACCCTGCCTTAACCTATCGCGCCGTACATCTCCGATCCTGTCCCCCACACAAGGAAGTGCTTCGTGTCCAAGGATATGCCACCTGTCGGATCGGTCGCCACCGCGCTCGACCTGGACGAGCGGTTCCGCGTCTTCGATGCCGACGGCCGGCTTGCCGACAGCGCGCGCACCGCCTGGGCCCTGCTGGAGCCGCGCGTGCGCGAGATTGCGCGCGCCTATTGGGAACATTGGCAGCATTGCTTCGCGGCCGAATCGTCGTGGAAGGACGCGGGCGACGACCGGATGGTCGATCTGGGATGCGAGTTCCTGCGCAACCGCTTCCTCCACACGCGCGAGCGGCCGTGGGTCAACGCGATCGAGCGCGCGGTCGCGACCGCCTATGCCGCCGGGGTGACGCCGATGGCGCTGCTGTCGATGATCAGCGCCAGCGACCGCATGGCGCTGACCGTGCTGATGGCCGCGGTGCCCGCGGGCGATCCCCAGCTGCTGGAACTGGTCGACACGCTGATGCGGCTGTCCGCGCTGGAGGGCGAGATCACCGTCGAAATCTACAACGGCTATGGCGCGTACAGCGCGCAGGTCGAGCGCGACCGGCTGGCGGCGGAGTTCCGCGACGGCATCGCGCTGACCGTGGAGGATACCACGCGCGAGGGACTGCAGCTGCGCTCCCAGGCGTCGTGCGCGTCCTCCTCGGCGCGCGGGATGCTGGGCAAGACCAGCGAGGTCGCCGCCGCGGCGGAACAGTCGGCGGTCGCGATGCGCGACGCCGCCTCCACCGCCGCCGGGCTGATCCGCGCGATCGAGGATGCCCGCGCCGAGGTGGAGATCGCCGCCGAGATCGCCACCCGCGCCGCCGGCCAGGCGGGCGATGCGGTGACGGTGTCGGGCGCGCTGAGCGATCATGCCAAGTCGATCGAATCGATCCTGGGGCTGATCCGCGATA
>NZ_LSJO01000343.1:0-31386 GCF_001556735.1 Sphingomonas sp. CCH9-F2
CCGCCGCGGATGTTCACCTGGAGCGCGGCAAGCATCAGGTCCGGCAGCGGCAGGGTTGCGTCGCGCTTCTCGCGGGTGGCGACGAACTCGGCCTCACCGATGCCGTTGTGCACATGGATGTTGTCACGACGCTGGTCCGCCACGGTCGATCGTCCAAAGACTTCGCGCCCGTCCTTGCCGTAGTCGTGGCCGACATAGGTCGCGGTGCTGGGCGGCAGTTCGAGGATCGCCCGGATCGAGCGCCACAGCGCGCGCGCGTTGCCGCCTGGAAAGTCAGCCCGACTGGTGCCGCTGTCGGGCACCATCAGCGTGTCGTGGACGAACGCCGCGTCGCCGACGACGTAGGTGATCGAGGCGAGCGTGTGGCCGGGCGACAGCATGACGTGCGCGTCGAGCGAGCCGATCCTGAACTGCTCGCCATCGGCGAACAGGCGATCCCACTGGCTACCATCGACGGGCAGGTCGGGCAGGCAGTAGATGTCCTGCCAGAGCTTCTGCACCTCCACGACCTTGGTGCCGATCGCGGTTTTGCCCCCTGTCTTTTCCGCGAGATACGGCGCGGCCGAGAAGTGATCGGCATGGGGATGGGTATCGAGCACCCATTCCACAGTAAGTCCCTTGGCGCGGACATATTCGAGGATCATATCGGCATTGTCGGTTGCGGTCGCACCGGCACGGGGATCGAAGTCGAGGACCGGATCGATAATCGCGGCGGTCTTCGTGGCTTCGTCGACCACGACATACTGGAAGCTGCCGGTGCGCTCGTCATGGAGCGACGCAACCGTCATGCCCTTGTGATTATACTCGATCATGTTTCGTATCCTCTCGCATCGTCAGCTTTCTTCCCGCGCACGCGCGAACAGCCGTTGGAAATCGCTGGCGTCGATCGCGCCCATCACCAGCATGGGACCGGCAAGATAACCCGGGGTGCCCGCCAGTCCGATCGAATAGGCTTCCTGTCCGTTCGCCCGCAGGCGGGCTGCGACAGCGTCCGCGTGGGCGGCAAGCCAGGTCATCGCGCGCAGCCAATCGCCGCCAGCGCGCATCACGACGTCCCGCAACACGTCGTCGTCGATCGTGCGGCTGTCCGTCATCAACGCACGATGGACGGTCGGGTAAACTCCCTGTTCGGCGCACGCGAGCGCCACGCTTGCGGCACGTTCGGATGGCGGACCGAAGATGGGCCAATCCTTGTAGATGACCCGCACCTTGCCGTCGCGTTGCACAGCCTCTTCCAGGGCGGAAAATCCATGACGGCAGGCCGGGCAACGATAGTCGGTGAACACGGCAAGCCGGAGCGTAGCATCGGCAGGTCCGTCCTCGGGCGAGCCGTTACCGGCAAGGATCAGGTCGGCGGTCGGCCCGACGTCGCGCCCGATCGGGGCGGTACGCCGTAGAACCTGCCCGACTGCCCAACCACCCACGACCACCGCGCCCAAGCCGGCAAGCTGTCTCCGATTGAGCGGCCCGGGCATGGTCAGCGCGCCGCTGGTTTTTTGCGCGCTTCCGCGACGAGACGACGCAACGTCGGGAGATCGACAGCACCGGCGACGACCTGCGAGCCGACGATCAGCGCTGGTGTTCCGTTGAAACCGATCGCCTGGGCGATGCTATCGGTGCGCGTAAGCAGCGCGTCGATTTCGGCGCCACGGTTCTTCAAATCGCGTTGCAGACGGGGCCAGTCGACCTTGGCTTTGGCAGCCGCTGCCTTGACGCCCGCGCTGTCGAGCCGCGCCGGCGAGGTCATCAGGGCCTCGTGAAAGGCGGCATGCCTGCCCTGCCATTGGCTCGCGACAGCCGCGCGTGACGCCTCACGCGAGGCAGGTCCGAAGATCGGCCAGTCCCGGTACACGACCCGTACCTTCGGGTCGGAGCGAAGCAGGGCGTTCAGCACCGGCTCCATGCGACGGCAATAGGGGCAGTTATAGTCGAAAAACTCGACAACCGTGACGTCGTAGGTCCTGCCGGCGCGCTTGGGAGCCACGGGATCGTCAACGACCGCCTTGCGCGACAGATCGGGCTGCTGGGCCATGAGAGGCGTGATCGGCGCGGCGAAGGCAAGCGCGGCCAGGAGGCCCCGAGACAACAGGTTGCGACGATTCATCGGTGTTTCCTTGCTAATTCGATTCCATCGGCGAGCGCAGCGCGTGACAATTCACCGAGCTGGAGCTGTACGATCGTGCCGTCGCCCGCAACGAAGGCCGTTGCGGGATACCCCGCCACCTTCAGGGCTTGAGAAAGGCCACGATCGGGGTCGAGCGCGACATGGCGCGCTCCGATATTTTCACGGCCGAGAAAACCGCTGACGATCGCTTGCGCCTCGCCCTGATCGGCAAGAAGGATCGGGACCTCGCCAGGGCGCGACGCAACCGCATCGAGCATCGGCAGCTCACGCCGACACGGACCGCACCATGTCGCCCACAGGTTGACCACGAAGGGCCTGCCACGGAAGCGATCGAGTGGAAGCGGCGCGCCGGACGGGGTTGTCAGGTTGAGATGATAGGGGAACGGGCCGTAGGTCACGGGAGGGATCAGCGCCTGAAGCGAGAACCAGAGGCCACCCGCAACAGCCAACGCTCCCCAGCCTGCCGCCAGCGCGCTTGAGCGGCCAAGCCGGATCGCCAGCATCGCCGCAGCGCCCAGAAGCCCTGCAACGGGGGAAAAGCCACCCTGCCACACGGCAAGGATGGACAGCGGAGCGCCGGTGTAGCTCGACCAATGCGCTGCGACGTAACCGATCCGTGCCGTGACCAGTCCAGCGACGATGGCGCTGGTGGAGACCGTCGATACGCGAGGGAAGCGGAACCGACCGGCCAGTGTCGTGAGGCCAAGGAACACGACGATGCACAGCACGGCAAGCCCGCGATCGACGGCCAGCATCAGCGGCCCGATGGCAATCGCACCCGCCATCAGAGAAACGCGGCCGCGCTTTTCCAGAGCATGTAGGCCGCCACCACGAAGATCAGGACGGCGAAGACCGTGGTGAGCGTGCCGCCCGTACCGAGGCGCTTCGCGATGCGCGTGCCGATCAAGCCGCCGACAACTCCACCGGCGATGAACACGAAAGCCAGCGGCCAGTCCACCAGACCCGAAAATGCGTAATTGGCGGCCGTCGTCAGCCCGAACGCGGTGACGGCGATCAATGACGTGCCGACGGCGTTCAGGATCGGCATGCCCGTCGATCCGATCAGGCCGGGGACGATCAGAAAGCCCCCGCCGATGCCGAAGAAGCCCGAGAACAGACCGGTGCCGAGGCCGTAGCCCAGCACCTTCGGCGCCTTTTCCCGGTTGCACTCCGCCCCCGGGTTGCCCGTGTCACCGCGCCCGCGCAGCATCAGGACGCCGACGACGACCATGACCAGTGCGAACAGGAACAGGAGCTTGCCGCCGTCGACGGCCTTGCCCGCGGTAGAGCCGAACAGGGCGCCGATGACGCCGGCGGTCGCATACATGCCGCCACAGCGCCATTTGACGTTATGCGCCCTTGCATGGCCGATCAGCCCCGTGGCGGCGTTAGCCGCGACGGCGAACGCGCTCGTGCCGATGGCGAGATGGGCGTCGGGCACGCG
This sequence comes from Sphingomonas sp. CCH9-F2, assembly GCF_001556735.1. Lineage (NCBI taxonomy): Bacteria > Pseudomonadati > Pseudomonadota > Alphaproteobacteria > Sphingomonadales > Sphingomonadaceae > Sphingomonas > Sphingomonas sp. CCH9-F2. The sequence goes on from NZ_LSJO01000343.1 coordinate 3,570, forward strand.
CACCAGATAGACCATGAGTGGGACGGCGAGGATCGAGCCGCCCCCGCCGACAAGCCCGAGGGTAAAGCCCACCAGGCTGCCGGATAACGCACCCAGCAGATACTGGATCGGTTCGAGGGTCATGCCGCTTTGCCGATCTTATGCGGAGCCGCCATCCATTCATGGCCTTTCAGCATGCCTTGCCAGTAAATCGGGGGCAGCATCCGCTCCTTCAGGAACCAGGCAGCGCGCGTCGGGCGCGTGCCGTTCAGCAGCCACGACGGAAAGCTGGGGAGCAGTTTTCCACCATAGCCGAACTCGGCGAGGACGATCTTGCCGCGCTCGACGGTGAGCGGGCACGACCCATAGCCGTCATAGTCGACAACAGGAGGCTTGCCTTCGAGTGCGGCGAGCGCGTTGACCGCCACCACGGGTGCCTGCTTGCGGGCTGCCGCAGCCGTCTTCGCATTGCTCGTCCCCGCAGCATCGCCCAAGGCAAAGACGTTGTCGTATCGCTTGTGGCGCAGCGTCGCCTCATCGACCTCGACGAAGCCGTTTGCCGCCGCGAGCGAACTTTTGGCAACGACGTCATGCGACACCTGCGGCGGCACGACGTGGAGCATGTCGAACCCGCGCTCGATCCGCTCGCTGACACCGTTCTGCTTGCGCTCGAAGGTGGCAATACGCCGATCGGCGTCGACCGCGACGAGGTTGGATTCGAGCTTGAGGTTGATCCTATACTTCTCGACATATTCCATCAGCGCAGGGACATAGGTCGCGACGCCGAACAGCGCCGCACCGGCGTTGTGAAATTCGACGTCGATCGCGGGGAGAACACCGCGTTCGCGCCAGATGTCGCAGGACAGGTACATCGCCTTTTGAGGCGCGCCGGCGCACTTGATCGGCATCGGCGGTTGCGAGAACAGCGCGCGTCCCCGCTGCAATTCCTGGACAAGCTGGTAGGTGTAGGGCGCCAGATCGTAGCGGTAGTTGGACGTGACCCCGTTGCGGCCCAACGCTTCGGTAAGCCCCGCGATCTTCTCCCACGCCAAACGCAGGCCGGGGGCGACGATCAGGACACGATAGGCGATCGTATCCCCGTCGCCCAGGGTGATCGCCTGACGCTCGGGGTCGATGGTGATCGCCGGCAGCCGGATCCATTCGACGCCCTTGGGCATGACATCGGCTTCGGCCTTGCGGGTCTGTTCGGGGGTGAAAACGCCTGCCCCGACTAACGTCCAACCGGGCTGGTAATAATGGTCCCGGGCCGCATCGACGACCGCGATCGACACCTTGGCGTTACGTTTCAGGATGCTGGCGGCGGTTGCGATGCCCGCAGCTCCGCCTCCGATGATGACGATGTCGTAGGTCATTTGCCGGTTCTTTCGGACCGGCGAGCGAGCGCCGGCTTCAGATCGGCCAGGTCGTACCCGGCTGCCTTGGCCTGACCGACGATCGTTTCGGGATCGGCATGACTCGCCTCCGCCAGCGCCCATAGGGTAGCCGCCCGCGTGCCGCTTCGGCAGAAGCCGAGCGTCGGTCCCGGCAGCGCAGTCAGCGCTTCCTTCATCCGGTCCGCATCGGCATCGGTCGCCTTGCCCGGCACGATCGGGACATGGGCGAACGCAAGGCCGTGTTCTTCGGCGATCCGGGCCATCTCGTGTGCGCTCGGCTGTCCCTGCTCCTCGCCATTTGGCCGGCTCGAAACGATCGAGCGAAACCCCGCCTGTGCGGCGGCAGCGACATCATCCCGGGTGAGCTGGGGAGCAGCCGAGAAGGACGGTGTGATCTTCTTGAAGGCCATGTAATGTCTCCTGTCCGGTCACGCCGAACGGCGTGGGATGAGTGCGAAGCGGTGGATGGCTGCGCCGAGCGCCATTGCAGCGGTGAAGAGCAGCGCGGGGGCAGGCTGGATCGCGAGCGCGGCGATGGCGGGGCCGGGGCACAGGCCGACAAGGCCCCAGCCTATGCCGAACAGGGCGGCACCGCCGAGGAGGCGCGCGTCGATCGGCGACGTGGCCGGCGTATGGAATTGCTCCGCGACGATCGGCGTAGAGCGTCCACGCACGATGAGCCAGGCTATCGCCATCGGCAGGATCGCTCCCGCCATGACGAATGCCAGGGTCGGGTCCCAGGCACCGGCGACGTCGAGAAACGCCCGTACCCGCGCAGGATCGATCATGCCGGACACGGCGAGGCCGGCGCCGAACAGCGTGCCGCTGACGAGCGAAAGAAGGCTCTGGCGCATCACGATACCACTCCCGCGAGACGCATGAGGGTCACGGTGGCGATGCCGGTCGCCATGAACGTGCCGGTCGCGACGATGGACCGCGGCGACAGGCGCGACAGGCCGCAGACGCCGTGACCGCTGGTGCACCCCGCGCCGAGCCGCGTCCCGATCCCGACGATCAGCCCGGCGACGGCGATCAGCCCGAGCGACGTCGGGAAGCGAGCTTCCACATTCACATTGGCTGCGGTCAGCGCCGCGCCCAGGGGCAGCCCCGCCGTGAAAAGCAAGGCCATCATCCAAGGCGCTCCCCCTTCAGAGAGAGCGAGGACACGCGCGAACATGCCGCTGACCCCGGCGATGCGGCCGTTGCCCAGCAACATGATCGCCGCAGCGAACCCGATCATCAGGCCGCCGATGAAGCCGGCAAGCGGCATGGCATGGGGAAATCCGGGCATCACAGCGTATCCAGTGGAATCTTGAGGTAGCGGGTGCCGTTGACTTCCGGCTCCGGCAGATGGCCGCCGCGCATATTGACCTGCACCGATGGCAGGATGAGCTTGGGCATCGACAAGGTGGCGTCCCGACTGGTGCGCATCGCGACGAAGTTGTCTTCGTCCACCCCCTCATGAACGTGGACGTTGCCGACGCGCTGCGCGCCCACGGTCGTCTCCCAGACATACCGGTCGCGCCCCGCAGCCTTGTAGTCGTGGCACAGGAACAGCCGCGTCTCGTCGGGCAACTGCATCAGTCGACGGATCGAGCGGAATAGCTGGCGCGCATCACCACCGGGGAAGTCTGCGCGTGCGGTGCCGTAGTCCGGCATGAACAGGGTATCGCCGGTGAAGACTGCGTCGCCGATGACATAGGCCATATCGGCGGGGGTGTGCCCCGGCACATGCAGCGCGATGGCCTCGATGTCGCCGATCGTAAAACGGTCGCCATCGTCGAACAGGTGGTCGAACTCGGAGCCGTCCCGTTCGAAGTCGGTGCCGGCGTTGAAAATCTTGCCGAAGACGTTCTGCACGCGAATGATGTCGCGGCCGATCGCGAGCTGACCGCCCAGCGCCTTTTGCAGATAGGGCGCCGCAGACAGGTGGTCGGCATGAGCATGGGTTTCGAGCAGCCAGTCGACCGAAAGGCCGTGCTCCCGCACATAAGCGATTACCGCATCCGCCGACGCCGTATTGGTGCGACCGGCCGCAGCGTCGAAGTTCAGGACACTGTCAACGATCGCCGCCTTTCGCGTGGCGGGGTCCCAGACGACGTAGGTCGCGGTGTTGGTCGGCTCGTCGAAGAACGAGTGAACGACCGGCGATACCGCCGCCTTCGCACGTTCAATCTGCGCAACTGCCTCATTCAACGCCGATTCCACGATCGCCTCCAATTATTGATTTCATGGTTTATGTAGTTGTGTAATCCGCTTGCGTCAACGGGCTGCCCGTGCCATCTGAAAAGCATGGAAACGATGGATGCAGACGTACCGCGCTCGTTGCGCATCGGGGACGCGGCCCCGAATTTCACCGCCCGCACGACGCAGGGCGCGATGTCGCTCGATCAGTATCGTGGTCGTTGGGTCGTGTTCTTTTCGCACCCGGCTGATTTCACGCCGGTCTGCACCAGCGAGTTCGTGGCCCTGGCGAAGGCCGCACCGCAATTCGAGGAGCTCGACTGCGCCTTGCTCGGGCTGTCGGTTGACAGCCTGTATTCGCATGTCGCCTGGTTGCGCGCGATCAAGGATGTCTTCGGTGTAGAGGTGCCGTTCCCGGTCGTGGAAGACCCGTCGATGGCGGTGGGTTACGCCTATGGCATGCTTGACGAACAGGCCGGCGACGCCTCGGCCGTGCGCGCGACCTATTTCATCGATCCTGAGGGCATCATCCGTGCGCTCAACTGGTATCCGATGAACGTCGGGCGATCGGTCGACGAGATGCTCCGCACGGTGAGGGCATTGCAGCGATCGGCCGATGGGCAGGCCTATACGCCGGCCGACTGGCAGCCGGGTGACGACGTCCTGCTCCCGCCCGCCTTGCCGTGCAGCGCCGGTGCCGACTGGTTTCATCAGTTGAAGGCCGATCGATGACGGCGATCCATCAATCCCGCGCGATCGCCGATGCGGCGGTCGAAAAGCTGCGCGTGTTCGCTCAACCCCAGCGCCTCATGATCCTGTCCTATCTGCTGGGCGGTGAGCGGCAGGTTGCGGACATAGAGGCTGCGACCGGCGTGACCCAGCCGGCCCTCAGCCAGCAGCTTGCCGAGCTGCGCCGCGCCGAGCTGGTGAAGACGAGACGCGAGGCAAAGCAGGTCCATTACCGGCTCGCCGATGACGCAGCCGCAATGTGCGTGCGCACGCTCGAGGCGATATTCGGCGCCGATGATCTAGCCGTGCATGAGGCAGCGCCCGCTTCCCGACCGTCGCGAGCGCGCGGGGCGTCGGCTGCCACGCGGCCGCAAAATATAGGCGCAGCCGTATTTGCGAGGGTCGGATAATCATTCCGGTTTCGAAAGGACAAACCAGATGCGGCTTCCCGCTATCGCAGTTGCAGGATGCTTGGCCGTCATGAGCAGTGCCGGGTCAGCAGGCGTCACCGCGCAACAACCCGTGATTGCCGGCTATGGCAGGATCACGCCGGTAGAAGGCGCGGTTGAGCGGCCGGACCACTCGCTGCGATATCGTGTGCTGTTCAGTGTGACGAAGGCGGCGTCATCTCCCGACAAGGTCAATCCCTCGCTGGAGAAGGTCGCACGCTTCCTGAACCTGCTCGGGGCGGACGGCGTGCGGCCGGCACAGGGAGATGTGATCGTGATCGTCCACGGGCCGGCGACACCGATTATTGCCGATGATGAGGCATATGCGACGAAAACCGGTGCCACGACGAACCCCAATCTTGCCTTGATAGCGGCGCTAAGGCGGGCAGGCGTGTCCGTTCGAGTGTGCAGCCAGGCTTTAGTCGGGAATGGGATCGCTCCGGTCACGGTCGATAAGGCTATCGAAGTCGATGTCTCGGCTCTCACCACAATGGCGACATTGCAGATACGTGGTTGGGCGCTGATCCCTGACTGATCGTACCGAACTTCCTGTTTTATCATTCCAGTCCGTAACGCGGCCGGTGTCACAACCGTCCGGTTGTGACACCTGCGTAGCACCCCAGCTTTTCCGCGGGTCTACAGGTGTCGGAACCCCGTGTCAGAATGGCAGGTTGGAAGCGACTATGCGCGATTATCCTGCGGTGATACCCAGGATGCCGCTCTGCTGCTCCACGCGGAGACCAATCCGCGGTGGGGTTCGGTCTGCCACGACCCGCAGGTAAAACATGTACGGTACTCAACTAGTCTTCTGCGGCTGAGCGGCCCTTGAGCGGTGGAGCGCGGTCACGCGCTTGACGTGGGCGATGCTGCACCCGGCGAGCTCCGCGGTCTTCGCGATGCTCATGCCCGCCTCGCGCAGACCTACGATGCGCCGGTGGTGGGCGAGGTCCGGCTTGCGGCCGGTGTACCGCCCCGCCCGCTTGGCAATCTCGATGCCCTCGCGTTGCCGCTCGCGCCGGGTCTCGTAGTCATCCCGCGCCGTCTGCAGCGCGACCCGCAGCAGCATGTCCTGCACCGCCTCCAGCACGATGCGCGCCACGCCTGCGCTATCAGCTACCAAGTCCGACAGGTCCACAATGCCCGGCACCGCCAGCCGAGCCCCCCTGCCCCGGATAGCATCCACCAGCAGTTCCGCTTCCTGCAGAGGCAGGCGGCTGATGCGGTCGATCTTCTCGGCCACCACCACCTCGCCCGGCTGCAGGTCCGCCACCATGCGCAGCAGCTCCGGCCGGTCCGGTCGCGCGCCCGACGCCTTCTCCCGGTATACGGCCGCGACATAAAAGCCGGCCGCCCGCGCACCAGCCACAATGCTCTCCTGCCGCGTCAGGTCCTGCTCGTCCGTGCTTACCCGCAAATACACCCGCGCCGCCCTAACCTCGCTGCCTGCCACCTGCTCATCACTCCTACTTGGCGTTGTTGGGTATACCCTTGTGAGCCGGTCATGCAGCAGTCGGTTCAGAACGGCAACTACCGGTCCTACGTAGCCTAGCTAAGCGGACCGGGTCTAAGTAGCTGCTCCGTCATCGATGAACGCTATCTTGGTGATCGGCCGTGCATCGATCCCTGCCTCCACGCTGGCGTCCGACATTGCTGTTGGGTATAAGGCCGTTTAGCAGGTCAGAGTAGCGGATTGGTGCAGATGGAAGCACAGAGGGTCAAGATCGTGGACGGTGGTAAGCTCGTGATCCCGGCGGCAATGCGCCGTGAGCTCGGTATCACCACGGGTGACACCGTTCTCGTCGATGTGGACGATGGCGAATTACGGGTACGTTCCGTACTTAAGGCACTTGAGCGTGCTCGCGCGATCCTGCGCAATCATGTGCCCGAAGGCGTCGGCTTGGCTGACGAGCTGATCGCGGAACGTCGGCGTGAGGCGGAGCGTGAGTAGCAAAGTCGTACTCGACGCCTCCGCCCTGCTCTGCCTTCTGAACGATGAACCTGGGGCGGATCGGGTAGTCGACGTCCTAACCCGCAGCATCATCGGAACACCCAACCTCGCAGAGGTCGTCTCCAAGCTACGGGACCGGGGATTGCCGCTCGATCAGGTGCGTGAGGCACTTGGCGGGCTACATCTCGATGTCCGGCCGCTCACTCCTGCCCAGGCGCTCATTATAGGCGACCTTCGGCCAGCGACGACGGCGCTCGGCCTGTCCTTTGGCGATCGGGCATGCCTTGCCTTGGCGATCGAACTGCGAGCCGAGATGCTCACAACGGACGGTCCACTTGCTAGCGCCGATGTAGGCATCACCATCACCAATGTGCGGCCATAGGCAGAGTAGTCGCACAAGGTGCTTTTGGGTACGGTTCGCCGAAACAGAGAGACCGTAGCGCCGGACGTCCACTGTTATAGTCGAACGTCCATCATTTCAGGACGCTGTCGCAGAGCAAAGTCGTCCACCAATTGAGGGAAACCTACACCTGTCCCGCAAGACGGTCACGAGGAGGAGGCGCTCTGCGACCGATCGGTCGAGAGGCGGACCGAGATGGCCGTGCGCGCCGTCACTCTTGTGTCGGCCGCCCGCGCGGACCCCCTCGACGCGGAGCTGCGCAGGGCGGAGGGAGACACCGAGGAGGCGAGCCTGCTTGAGGACGCGGCCAGGCCCTGTACCGGCAGCTTCGCCACCGATGGTCGCACCATCTACAACCTCGCCCGCACGGCGGCGAGCTGCCGCCGCGAGGCCGAGCGGCTGGCGCCCCCGGGCAGCACAGGCGGCTGCTGGCGCAACCTCGGGTCACCGGCCGCTTCGGGCGGGCAGGACCACCCGCCTCGCGCTTCACTCCGACAGGGTCGACGGGGCGGCCGTCACCCCGGCCGCACTCAGGCGGACGGTGACGCTACCGCATCCTCCCGGGCTCTCGTCGACGTCAGGTCCGATCTTACGCTCGGCCAGCCCGCACGCCTCGTCGTTGACGTCGGTCCTCAGCACCCTGCCACAGGAGGTCAACTCCGCGACCAGGGCCGCGTCGGAGGGGACGACGCGGCTGTAGGGCTACGGTCCCGACGAGATCACGAACACCGTCGCGCCGACCGCATCCAGGAACACGGGCCTCAAGGAGGTGTGGCTGCCATGATGGCCGACGCCAGCACGTCCGCGCGCCGGTCCGCCGCGCAGCAGCGCAGCAGTCCTCCTCAACGGAGACGGGCGACGGCTGGGTCGCGGGTGGCTGCCGACCGCGGCCGTCGGCATCACCGACTAGGAAAACGCGGCGGCCCGACGCGTCCAGGCGGACGACTAGGTGTTCTCGTTCGGGTCGGAATGCCTGGAGAGGTCGCGCCACTGCACTGTCATGCTCGCCGCCGCGCTGAGGGCGACGGGTCGATCAGACATCATCGCGGAACACGGCAACCGCACCCGCCGGCGGTCCGCCGCCTCTATGCCCGCGCCGCTCGCGTTCGCCATGACGTTGGCTACCGCGTCATGCGCGCGCTCTTCCACGAGCACGCCTTCGACGTCGAGCGCAAGACCATGGTGGCCGCTCTGGGGAGGTATTGGCAGGGTAGGGACAACGCCGCCTGCGGCCGGCCCCTGCCGGCGTTTGGCGAGGCCGTGCAGCGGCTGGCGCGCGAGGGCGCGGGTGGAATGCTGTCGAACGGGGTGGCGGTCCTTCCCCGGGCCACTCTGCTGCCGTCCGCCAGGGTGGCCTGGCGCGCGCAGCGGGGCGACTTCGAGACAGCCTGATCTGCGGCCCATCACGTTCAAACACCGGGTGCCTCCGCCGCTTCGCACGCGCTACAATCACCGCAAAGCTAATTTCACCAGCTACGTACACCTCGCCGCCGCCATGATCTGGCTACCTTGCATGTCGATACGGCATATAGGACAGTCACTGATACCGGCTGATCCAATCGATGTTCTCAATTTGAGGATCGATGCCGGAGGACAGTCCCCTCAGCCACCCAGCCTCGTTGGCGATCCGTTCGGGTTCACCCTCGATCCACCACGCGCGGCGCTCCGCCGACCATCGGTATCCAGCCGCCTTTAGCACATCCTTGCATTGGAAGGGTGCACGGGTGGCGTAGAGCCGATGGGTGACGCGCCGGGCGCGTTCGACGAGCGCCGCAGCTACCGTACGCTTGTCGCTCGTGGGCGAGGCGAGCAGGCAGATGGTCGCCCAGACGTCGGCCCCGGCGCGGTGGGCGTCGGGGAGGAAGAAGCCGGCCTGGGTAAGCAGGTGCGCGATGCCGCGACCGCCGCTGAACCCCAATTCGGGCCAGTCAACCTCACGCATCGAGCACAGCCAGGGGAGCGTGGCCAGCGCCGGAAACCGCCGGATGACGAACGCCCGGTCGAACGACGCATTGTGCGCAACGATGGCATCGCAGCCGGCCAGCACCTTTGCAATCTCGTCCTCCCTGAACAACTGACCGATCAGCATGTCTGAGGTGATGTGGGTTAGCCGCTCGATCTCCAGCGGCAGATCCTCGGTCGGATCCTCAAGCCAGGACCGAGGCGCTTCCACAGCGACGACGTCGCCGCCATCGAGATCGATCGTCAGCGTGCCGATGGCGAACTCGATCATGCGATGGCGCTCCGGATCGAGGCCGGTCGTTTCACAGTCGAGGACCGCCAATTTGAAGACGTTGCCCGGCACCGGCATCGAGCGGCACCAGATGTTGGCAGGATCGGGGAGACGGCGCAGCACGCGGTGGCTGCCAATCGCCTCGAGCCTGCGGGCGAGACGCTCGCCGGGGGTGTTGGGATTGCAGTGGTAGAAGCTCATGCGAATGGTCCTTGAAACGACAACGCCCGCCGCCTCGGGTGAGGCGACGGGCGTCGGTGTGATGGTGGTTGGTGGGATCAGCCGGCGGTGGCGCGCGCTCCGACGAACTGGAGCCAGGCGTCCTCGACGGCGCGGGTCTGGCCGGCGTTGGCGAACCACTGCCAGTGCCGCGCGCCGTGGCGTCCGCCCGGCCGCCAGAAGCGCGCGGTCGCCAGCAGGTGGACATGCGGCGTGCCGATCCACCCGCCCTCGGCATCGCGCCGGGCATGGACCGCCCAATCGACGATCATCCCCTTGTCCACGAGATGCCGGAACGCGAAGGTCTCAACGAGCCAGGCCCAGCGTGCTGGGTCGTCGACGGGCGGCAGATCGGCGACGATGTGCGTCGCCGCGATCCCCCGCGGTCCTTCGAGCGAGGCGGCCGCGTCGGCCTCGCGCCAGAGCGCATCGCCCGACCGCAGCTGCGGCGGGATCTTGAGCGGATGACAGCGGCCTGCGGCCAGCAGGTCGCCGCGCTCGACATAGCCGTCTGGCACCTTGCCGAAGCGGTCGCTGCCGCTGATCCGATTGATGTACAGCCAGGACGCCGTCGCGGTGTAGTGGGTGGCGAACGGCCCTTCGGCGGAACGGCTCTCGCGCCCGGCGGCGCACACCGGCCGTGCGTTGAACGGCGGTCGCGGGCGCAAGGCTTGGACCGCCGTCTCGCGGCGGCAGAGCATGGTGATCGTATCGGTCATTGGGGTTTCCTTCGACGTGATTGCACGCAGGCGGCGTCGCGCCGGCGTGGAGCCGTCAGGGACGGGTCAAATGCGTTATTTCTGCATTTTTCCCATCACCTTCCGGCTCACTTCCTCCCCTTTACGTCTCTGTTCTTGGGGGGCGTCTGGGCCATTCAGCCGGCGGCGTGTGGCTACCGGTCTCGCTCTTGCGCGGGCGGGACGCGCCGGCGCTTCGGCCTGGACGTGTGTGGTCTGACCGAAGCCGCGAGCTGTCGGATCGCCTGGCGGTACGGCTCGGGCCAGACCGGCTCGCCAGCGGCGCGGCTGGCGGTGACGGTCTCGACCACCAGCGCTTCGACGCGGGAGTCGTCGCGCCAGAGCTGGAGCAGCGGTTCGATCGTCTTGGATGCGCTGGGCAGCGTCGTCAGCTTGCCGTCATCCGCGAAGGCAAGCGTGTCCGGCCGCGTGCCGCAGTGGTGCAGCAATCGCAGCAGCGCCTGGCTCGAAGCGCCGGTTGCGGCGTCGAACGGCGCGATGCGCGGTGCGACGGTGCGGTGGACGAACGTGGGCGGCGGTGTGGCGCTCCAGCCGCCGAAGCCATCGGCATAGGGCGGTCCAGGCACGGCAGTATCGCGTTCAGTGAACAGCGGGCTGTTCCGTCGTGCGGCCGCGTCACGCTCCTGATGCGCTCGATAGATGCGGCGCTCGACGTCGAACACGTCCTGCTGAAAACCGGGGTTGCTCGCCCATCGGTCTAGCCGGCGTAACCGGTCTGCGTCGAGGTCGCGCGGCCAGAAGCGCGTGCCGGCTTTGGCATAGGCGAGCGGACGCGCATCGGCGTCGGCGACCATCGCCGCAACCACCGCCTGCTGCTTCACGCGCACGACCGCGAGCCCGCGCTGAACCCAGGGTCGGGCCAGCCAGGCATCGTCGGCCCCGATCGTCTTCAAGGCCGCCATCCCGATGTCGAGTTCATCGCCGCCATAGTCGGCGACATAGGCATCGATGCGCATCAGCAGCCGCAGGCGCTCATGGTCCTCCGCCAGTGTGGCGGTCGGGATGGTGACAGCCGGCGTCACCGGGAACGCTTCGAGCAGGTCGAGCCGCGGCCGGTCGGCGAGCGTTGGCGTGTCGGAGAGCAGCATCTGCCGGTCGCGCCGGCGCTTCGCGACACGTTCGCGCTCGCGGCGGGCGCGAGCCCGGGTGAGGCGGTAGAGGAAGTCGTCCTCAATGGTGCGCGATGTCGGTGGCGGTGTCGCGGCAATGAGCGGCGTAGCCGTGGGCACGGGCGTGGAAGCCCGGCGTGTCCGGTGCTCGCGCCGCGTTCGGGAGGCGATCAATTCCGCTGCCGGGCTGACGTCCGCGGTATGAGCGGTGCGGTGTTGCGCCTCGCCTGCCGAGATCGAGCCGGTCCGCCGTGGCTCAGCCACTGGCGCATTGGAGACAGCAAGCCCCGTGACGGAGCATGGGAGCGGCGCGGCGATGCACTGGCCGGCAATGCGCGGCGATGCACTCGGCGGCAGCGCCGCCCGCCTTTCCTCGAAAGCATCCGCCGGCGTGCTCGTTCGTGCCGGCACGGCCGCGTGAGCGGCCACCCTGATCTGCGCAGGCTTGATGCGCGGCTGCGCACAGGTGCTAGCCGGTCGCGCCGCTTTGGATGGCGGACGCACTGTTGCCTGACTGACTGGAGGCGCTGCGCGGACGATCGTGCCAATGACCGGCGACGCCTGTGCCCGCGCGATCCGCGCCAGCGCGGCGTCGCGGATGGTCGTTAGCGCGGCGATCTTGCGGTCGGCGTCGCGCACGGCGCGGCGGAGTGCATTGCGCTGGTGCTTCAAGCGATTGCGCTCATGCGCCAAGACCTGTCCGCCGCGCGCCACGATCGCCGACCGCGCTTCGCCGAGGTGCTCGCCGGCGTCGAGATCGAGCCCCCGCGCGCCGTAGCCGAGGCCGGTATAGCGCCGGTTGCTCCCCACACGCTCCGCCGCCTCCGACATCGAATGCGACCACAGATGGCGCAGCATCTGCACGCCGTCGCGCCCGTCGAGCTCGCCGCAGACCTCGTCGGCGATGTCCCAGCAATAGGGCTCGACCCGCCGCATCGGACGCAAGCTGAGCGCGATGTGCGGATGGAAGTTGCGACTGTCCCCGCCCGGGGGCGGCCGATGGATCGCCGCCGAATACGGCAGGTCGAGCGGATCGAGCACGGTCTTGCAGAAATGCGTCAGCGCATCGACCATCTCGGCTTCGCTCATGTCGCTGTCGAATGGCGCGATGCAGCGGATCTGGACCTTGCCGTTGGCGCGGGTCGTCGCGTCCTCCATCGCCTGCCAGGCGGCGCCGATCTCGACCCAGTCCTCGCCCATGTTCGAAACGATGACGGGCTCGCCATCGGATCCCAACAGCACCGCCTCGTCGCGGACGATATAGTTCCAATGCTCGCGCGCCGCGCCGCGGCGGAACCCCGGCGACCTGCGACCAATGTAGGTCTGCTGCCAGATAATGCCCCGCATGCCGAGCCCGTCGACGACCCAGGACGACGGCGCGCGTGGGGTATCGACGACGACACTGGACCGCACAGGGGACATACCGCCGCCATGCTTCGCCACTGGCGATGTCCGTCGCGCCGGCCGCGAAGGTTCGGATCGGACCTTGAACCGTCCGCCCCAGCGGATCGATGCGCGGTGCATCTCGGCCAGATCCTGCTCGAGCCGCCGTGCGGCGGCGCGGTCCTCGAGCGCCATCTGCAGTTCGACCGCCTTCTCGTGGCGCTTGATCTTGGCCTGCTTGCGCGCCTCGGAACGCGCCTGTTTCATGATGATCCGGCACGTCTCCGGCGTTGCCGGGGTGCAACTGCCATCGGGCAGGACGAGAAAGAACTCAGGAAGGGGTGGGGGTGGGGCCAGGCCGGCGGAGCTGCCCGAAATCGACGCAGGCGATTTCATTTAATGCGCCCCCCACCCCCAAACTGAAACTGCCCCTGCGCACGCACCTTCGGATTAACTGCTGGCTCGGCGACGGTGTATTGCTGATGTGAGACGCCGCTCGTCGGGTTGCGATGTATCGCCGTCGCTCGGATCGTGGATCGCGCCGTCATGCCCGGCACCATCGTTCGACAGGTCGTGTCGCAGCCAGGAAAGTGCCGACCTGTGTCGTGGCGGCGCTGCCGATCCGTGACGTCTGCGGAGCGGGTGAAAATCAGCTGTGCAATGCGGCCCCTTCAACCCATAAGCTCAAGGCTGGGCACGGGCTCGGCGCACACGCTGGATGCCGCCGATGCCTGACACCTCCCTGCCCTGCTCCCCCAGCCCTTGCGAGGCGCTCACGCCACGGGGACTTTCATGGCTGTCGCACCGGCGGACGTGGTCGACGTGTCTCGAAGGAGACACGGCTATGGCGAACGACATCACACCCCTTTCCGACGACGCTCTCATCGCTGCGGTTGAGCGCGAGCTTGCGGATGCGCGGGACGCACGCGAGACTGCGCTGGTACAGACAGCCGTGCTCGATGCCGAACAGGCGGCGCTTGGCTACCACCCCAACTACACCGCCTATGTCCATGGCGGCATGCTCGCCGAACGGGGCTTCGACTCCCAGCATATCCTGTCCGTGCTCGGCTTCCACACGCTCGACTGGCGTGACGCGATCTTGCGGCTGGGAGCGTCGGGATCGCCGGACGATGGGGAGGTGGATCTGCTCGGCCGACTGCACCGTGTCTGTGCGTCAGATCCGATGCTCGAAGTCGCCGGCGAATGCCTCCTGTTGGACTTGGGCCTGCTGAAGCAGGGCCGCATCGATCCGTTCTGGCTCAAGCGTCCCAAGCTGGGGCTGGGCCAAGCGGCCAAGGTCTTCGGCTTGGCGCCCGGACATGCCGATGGTCATCGTGGTCTCTACGACCTGACCGCAGCGGCAAAGCGCTGCCTGTTCGACGACGCCGCGACAGGTCAGTCCGACCGGCGGTTCGGCGCGCTGCTGTTGCCCGCCATCATCGCGGGCGGCGCGCCGCTCGCCGCGGGCGGTGCCGCGGCCTTTCACCGCGACGGCGAGGCGCGCTACCGCGACGATTGCCGCCGCTTCGCCGAGCACCAGCGTCGCGATCCCAGCCGCCGCTGGCGCTGGAAACCGGCGCTGTCGCGCCAGGGCCACCTCGCCGTCACCACCGCGCGCCAGACGGACGTGGCGGTCCCGATCGAGCGCACCCGTGGTCACGCGGCCAACTGGCTGGCCGACCATGACGCCAACCTCCGCTTTAGCCGGGGGGACGAGGCATGATGTCGATCACCGTCGGCGGCGTCGTCATCACCGACGTCGTGCAGCAGCGCGCCGAGCTCCAGACCGTCCGGGCGCAGCTCGCCGCGATCTACGACCGGTTCGATCCCCGCGTTCCCGAGCGTCTACTCGCGCGCGAGGCGGAGATCGTGACGCTGGTCAACCGCGCCGAAGGCTTGCGCGAGATCGTCGAGCGCTGGGATCAGGCCGAGATAGCTCGCGCCAACATTATCGCCGGATGGGAGATCGTCCAGGCCTTTACGGAGGGCGACGCATGACCCCGGATCGCGCGCTTCACCGCGACGACCGCGACGACATCGAAGGCCTCACCCACCGAGCGCGGATCATCCTGCCGGACGTCATCCTGCCTGACGGCACCGCTTCGCCCCACCAGGTCGCGGTGGTGCCGCCCGGCGTGTCGCTCGCCAAGGCGGTCCTGCCGCATCGCGAGATCGACGGACCCGTGTCGACCTGGACCGGCGCGGCGATCGTCGGCACGCGCGAGCCGGACTTCGCGGCATACGTCGACGGGTACGGCAGCGCGATCGTCATGGACGATGCCGCGCACCGCCACATCACCCGGCCGCAGAGCGGCGCCGACATCTTGCGCTGGCTCTACGACATCACCGGCATCCGCTATGCGCCCGCCGCCTTCTGGAAGGTGGCCGGTTGGGAGATCGGCTGGGCCGCGAACTGGCTCGAGGGGCTGTATGCGAGCGGGCCGATGGCCGAGCTGATTGTCGCCGAGCGCCAGGCCGCCGCGGCGGTGCGCGCCGCGTGGATCGTCCAGCGCCAGGGGAACGGTTCGTCGCTCGCCGGCAGCGGCGTGGTACAGGTCGCGCGCGCGACCATCGACATGGTCCGCGCCTTCCACCGCGTCGTCGAAGAAGGGCTGCGCGGGACAACCAACCCGAAGCATCGTGAGAATGCCCGTATGGCAAATGCGGCCATCGCTGAGCCGCTCCGGTCCTGTGTCGCCGCGCTCGAAGCCGCAGCCCAGCCGCGACTGTTGCACCACGACCGGCAGCAAAAGATCGCGTCGGCCATCGAGCACGCGCGTCGGATCGTCGAGGCCGTTGGCCTGTTCACCGTCGTCGGCGAGACGATAGGTCTGCGCGTGATCCGAATCACCGACGCGCTGCCCATCCGGGGACGGCCGAAGCCACTCGCCCCGGCGATGTTCGCCGACGAGCTGCAGGAGCTGGCCGACCGGGTCGAGCGACCGATGGCGGGCATCCCGACCAACGCGCCACCATCGTGGTCGGGTCTGCTAACGGGCGATCTCAGTCGCTTGCAGAACCCGGACCCGCAAGCCCGGATCGATCTGCTTGCCCGGGTGCGGACCGATCTCGTCTACAAGCTCGTCGTCACCCGCCGCCTCGATCGCGTGTTCGAGGCGCTGCCGTGGATGGCGGCCCCCTGCGGCGCCTTTCCGCTCACATTCGGCGGGCCGCTTGGGGCGATGGCATCGCTGTTCGAGGTGGCGCGAGTGCGCGAAATCGGTCTCGAGCTCAAGCGCCGCCTGTTCGATGCTCCGGGCGGACCCCGGCTCGACGCGCGCCGGGGCCGTCGCGAATTCGCCGATCCGGTCAAGGTCAGCCGCGCGCTACGGCTCGGTACCCGCGCTGGTTTCCTGCTCGGCTCCAGTGCGCTGTCGCATCACATGGTGCAGGCACTGCTCGCCGGTCGCTATTTCGATCCCACGCATCCGCTGCCGACGCTGGTCGCAGGTCGGCTGAACTATGACTTCGCCACCGCGATGCAGGATCCGGCGACGATGACGACCGCCTCCGAAACCGAGCTCGCCAAGCCCATCTACACTGCCGCCACCTACCATCGCGATCTGCCGGTCTATATGGGGCTGATGCTGTCCGACCTGCTTTCCGCGCCGCTCGTCGATACCTTCCCCGGCGGCGCGCGTGATCCCGGCATCAACCGGTTCGCCGCGCTCGCCGATGCCCGTCGCCGGAAGCTCAGCATCGGCAGCGTGCCGCTGTCGGTCGCGGACGCCGGTCCCGCCAACCGCGAACTGGTTCGCTCGATGCTGAAGTCGCTCGACACGCCGACCGACGGGCGAGACGATGCCTGGCGAACGGCGGGGATCGTGATGGGCAACGCCGACGACGTGGAGCTGGGCCATTTCGATGCTCGCCATGCCCGCCATGTCGGAAAGCGTGACGATCATGGCGGCGCGGTCCGCCGACGGGCGTCCAAAATCCATCGCGCCCGCGGACCGGCGGGACGGTCGCTCGAGCGTCTCGTCGACCAGGCGCGGATCTGGCCCGGCGGCAAGGGCAAGGCCGTGGCCGACGACCGGCCGCTGGTCGCGGTTCTGACGGGACGAAAGGTCCTGCCTGGGCTGACGCCCGTCGCGCAGACCTTCATCCCTGCATTGTGGTTCAGGCCGGGGATCGACACGCACATCCACGCTTGGATCGCGGCCGGTTCGCCGATGTGGACGCCGCTGGCGCTCGGCAACGTCGTCCATGCGGGCCTGATCGCCCGCGAGGTCCAGGCGGTGGGGACCGCCATGCCCCGGCTGTTCGGGATGCCCATCCCGGCCGGTTTGCAGAGCCGCATCCTGGTGCCGATGTGGACCGGGCTTGCCGGCATCACCGCCGATCACGCGCATGTCCGCTGAGCGATCACGATGTCCCTCGCACTTACATGGCTGCCGCACGACGACCTCGACCAAGGCTGGGTGACCACCAGCCAAGAGGACCGCCCGATGACCGACCAGTTGCCGCTCGTTACCACCGCCCCGCGCTCGACGACGCGCGTCGTGCTCGTCGATCCCGCCGCGTTACGCATCTCGCCGCTCAATCCGCGCGTCGACACGCCGCACGCGCCCGACGCAATCGAGCGGCTCGCAGACGAGTTGAAGGCGGTCGGCCAGATCAACGACGCACATGGCGAGACCGCCGCCGACGGGATCGTGGAGATCCTCGCCGGCTCGCGTCGCTGCGCCGCCTGCCTCGCCGCCGGGCTTCAGCTCCGCGTCCGCCTTCATCCGGATCTTCCGCGCGATGAGGCGATCGGGATCGCCTACCGCGACGACCGCGAGGCGCTCCGCCCGAGCTTCTGGGATCTGGCAGGCGGCTGGGAGACGCTGCTCGGCCGGCGCATCGTCACCTCCGACAGCGCGCTCGCCCGGCTGGTCGGCGTGGACAAGTCCACGATGTCGCGTGGGCTCTCCTTCCGCAAGGCGCCCGAATCGATCCTCGCCGCCTTCGCCGACCGCCGCGAGATCAGCCTCAGCCAGTGGACCGATCTCGCTCCGCTGATCGAGAACGACGACACCCGCGAGGCCCTCCTGACCCGCGCCGCGCTGATCGCCGGCAAGGGCTATGCCGCACCCCGCGTCGCCGCCGAGCTGAAGGCCGCCGCCGCCGGCAAAGTGGCGATCCCGGCGATCGAGGTGCGTAACCGCCACGACCGCGTCATCGCCACCATCCAGCCGGGACACCGCGGTGACCTCACCGTCAAGTTCAAGCCGATGGCCGAGGCGCATCCCAGCTACCGGCTCGAATATGCGAGGCTCGTCCACGAGAAGCTGGTCGAGGTCATCAAGACCTTCTTCGACAAGGACGCCTGACGATGGCGAATCAATCCAGCGCCGTCGACCTGTTACCCACTGAGGAGGTCCAGCTCTGGTTCGGAGCTGCCAGCCGGCTCGTCGGACGCCACGACAGTCCCGTCCTCGCCCAGCTGCCCGTCAGCGTGTATCCCGATCCCGTGCCCGCCTGTGCGAGCTGCCCGGCCAAGGACTGGTATCTGACCGCCAAGGGACTGCGCTGCTTCTGCACGGAGAAGAACGTCGTCGCCTGGGTGTCCAATGCCGACCCGGTGCTCGCCTGCGACGCCCGCGAACGGCTTATCGCGGAGGACGTCGCCGACCGAAGCGACGACGCCGCGCCGAACCCGTGGGGCCGGACGTGAATCGGGCGGCGGCGCGGATGATGGCACGTGACCCGCGGATATCCGCCAGCGGCCTCCGCTTCCTGCTAATGGGGAACATCAGTGCCCGCGAATTCTGCGCCGGGTTCAGGATGCGGACCTGCGGCGAATGCCTCGCTCTCTCCACGCCATCGGCGCAGCGCCTCCCGGTCGCGCGCAAGTCGAGGATCCACGGCGGCAGGGGCGACTTCTTCAGCACGCGCTACGGCAGGATCATGCTCACCTATCACACCGACCGGTTCAGCTACGTCGAGGACTTGGTGTACGACGGCCCGCGCCGTGGCGCGGCCGACGTGCGGCTGACGCTGTGGAATGAGTATTTGCCCGACACCGTGGTAGACGCCCTGCCTAGCCGCCGCCTGGCCGATCTGATCGGCAATGGTGGGATCTTCCTCGCGGCGAAGGCGACCAGGATCATGCGGGCCGAGGTCGCGATCTATCCCGGCACAACCGCACTTCGGCTTGGTCTGCAAGTGCCTTGGTATCCCGCCTCGCGCGCATTTCCGATGATGGGCTGATCGTAGCAGCCGTTATCGGAGGCCTGAACGACTAACCACTATACCGAGGGCGCATCCCGCCAAGAGGCGCGACAGCTGGCGAGCATCAGTCACGTGACGTCCCTGCCGATGCTCAATGTCTGCATTTCGGCAAAGTTTGCGGAACTCAGACCTGCATTCATGGGTGGATTGCCGCATGTCCGATTTGAAGCACCGCGAAGCCATCGGTCATTCAGAAAGTAGCTGTGGCCTAAGATGCGGAATCGTCGCGCGACTACTTTATAGCAACTCCCAAGTTCGTCCGCCGATCGTTGGCGCGGGAAATCTTGTAGACATATTGAGTTCATAGGAGCCCACCAAAGGAGATGCGCGCTGCCCAATATATATTAGTCGGCTGATCTGCCGAAGAAGTCTTCGACGGCTCGGAGCAGGCTTGATAAACCCTTCCCCTCTGCATAAACTAGAGGGCGTCCTCCACGGTGCTCGCGTATGAAGTCGGTGGCCGCGTGCTTAGCGGCAGCCCATGCGATCACGAAAAGGTCGCTGTTTGTGGCGAGTGCGCGGAGGCGTGAGGTGCCCACATGTTCGCTGCTGAGCTGGACGTCGACGCTACTTGACAGACTCTCGAGCACCGCCTTCGCCTGTCGGTTCGCGTTCTCGACAAGCGAATAGATCGCTATCGACTTGTCGCTGAGGCGGGTACTCAAATCGTCTCTCGAGGCACTCGCAGCGATAGGAGCGGCGTTCAGCGACCAGCCAAACTCTTGGGCGAGACCGCGCACGGCTGCTTGCTGGAAGCTGCTGAGTCGTCCGCCGATCGGCGCCAGCCGGGCCAAGATTGAGTGTACCAACCGCTCCCGTTCCACTTCGTCGGGAGCGGCAGAGCGCATAAACAACTCGACCAGTTCAAGCGTCCAATAGGCCATGTCCACTCCGAGCCCTTGGCCGGCGATCTCGTCGACGTCGGCGATGAGTTCGCGATACCGTCCGCGATCCGTGCCGACGCTTAGCAGAGCATCGACGAGCACGAGGCTCGACCCGTAGGTTGCCGCGCCTCGAGCACTGCCCAGCGCCAGCAAGGTGAGCAGGCTGGAGTAGACCGGCATCAAGGCGGAGTTTGGAAAGGCCGGATCGCGGCGAAGTGCCGCCACCAAGTATGGCAGGGCCTGAGAAGTGCGTTCAGCGGCGAGGGGATCGGCTTGCGCCGCATCCAGTCCGTCAAGGAGAAGTCCCACCTCTCGCGGGTCGGCAGCGTTGCCGCCCATCGACCACTCGTCCGCACCCATCCGCGCCAAGTCGAGCGCGTTGACGAAGTCAGGGCTTGACGATCGGGCGAGCCACGTTGCCCACGAGGTCGGAACCTCGGCCGCTCCTGCTTCGTGTTGGAGCGCACGGAGTGCCGACCGGAACGGTTCTGCCTGGGCAATCTCCGCGCGTTGCGCTTCGCTCAGGCGAGCAAGGGCGGCCAGCGCCATCGCCATGGCATCGACGCTCTCCACCGCTTCGGCTTCGAACAAGCGTTCTCGCGCTTTGTCCGCCGTGTCCGACACCAGTGACTGATCCGGTGCCGGTGGGGAGGCCTGCGCGGGATCGGGCACTCCGGCCAGTCGCTCGGCAAGCCATCCAAGCTCTCCAATGCGGGAGGCGGCGAGGATCTTCAGGTCGCCGCGTGCTGGAACAGTCAGCGCTTCCAGGCCGGCGATCCGCAGCCCGCCCGTGCGTAGCGAGGGCGAGACCGGTGCCTGCAGCATCGGTGCCGCAAGGGCGCGCACCTCGTCGACGTAAAGTCGCTCGACCGCCGCCCGATCCCCCTTAGCAAAGAACTCCGCTAGCCGATCCCGGTACAAGGCTTCGAGAAGAATGGCCGTAGTCGCCGGCGTACGGCGCGCCTGCACGAGATTGGCGAAGCCCTGCAGCGAGACAATGCCGCTCCAGTCTTCAAAGGTCGCAAGGAGCTGGACTTGGAGAGCTCGAAGATTGAGCGCGTCGAGCCGCAGTTCGTCCCCAAGACGCTCAAGGACCCGTTCGGCAGCATCACGACGCCCGACGTTGAGGTGATCCTGAAAGCGGGCCAGCAGCCAGCTCGTCGGTTCCGGAGCACTCTTGGTCAGCAGTGGCGCGCGCGTCAAAGTATCGCGGGCGCGCGTGAGCGCGCGTAGCGCCGTCTCCCGTCCGGCGGGCTCGGCTGGTAGCCGGATGATCGCGGAAACGTGCGCCCCTGCCTCAGCGAGGATCGACGCGAGCTCAGGCGTGGGCAGGCCATCGGATGGCAGGCCATCGAAGGAGGTGAGCGTCGGGCCGGCAAAAGCACGCAACACCGGGCTGAGGCGGCGCCAGTCGGAGGGCGTCGCGGCGGCGACCACAACGAGTTCGGTGTCGGAGAGTTGCTCCGGGATCAGCGCGCCTGGGAAAGTCGGCAGTTCGGCTGTTTCGAGCAGGCGGCCGCAGAGCTCGGCCGTAGCCGCCGGCAGCAGGAACGCAGTTGCCCGCGCCCGCAAGTGCGTGGCGACCGCTCTTGCCACCTCCACCTCGGAGGCGATCACGACATCCTTCCTTCCCACTGGAACTCGAGCTGCTCGGCCTGCTCGGCGATCGCCGCCGGATCTGTCCGGAGAACGAGATGTTCGCCATTGACTGAAATTCCGCTGAACGTCAGATTCATGGACCCGCTGAGAAAGTAGTCGTCGCCGAGCAGCCCTTTTGCGTGGAAGTCCTTCTCGACGACCCACTTAAGCTGATCACCATAGCGGTCTCGAAGCGTGCGAAGCCGGCCGATGAAGAACTCGTTGTGGCCGTGTTCGCGTATCACGAGCCGGACGGATGTTCCGCGCGCCAGCAGCGCGCCCAAAACTTGTGAGAGCCTTATTGGTGCAGCCGGCCAGTCTGGCTCGATCGCGGCGAACCGCCGAGCGGAGTTATCGAGTATTTCGACATCGGAGATCCATGCGAAGAAGAGCCAGAGTTTCCGGCTTGGGCTCAGGAGTTCGGCGGCGAAGAGCGTCTGGAAGAGATCACGGACGCTCCGGGCTTGCGCTGGACCATGTAGATCGCGGGTCGGATGAGCCATCAGGCGTGCTCGCGCAGGATGAGATCGACGAGCACCCGATCCTCGCCGCGTTCAATCCGCTCGATCGCCGGGAAGAACTGTAGCACCCCGACATCGACCGGGGTCGCCCCCAACAACACGAGCGCGCGGCGCAGGTCGCGCGACTGCGCGTTGGTCGCGCTCAAGCGGCAAGCGCCGTCCTCGGCGAACGCCGACTGGAGTGCCTCCTGCCAATCGGCCGCTGCTAGTTCGACCGTCCTGATGGTCCGCCGCAGGACCAATGCTCGCACGATGGCGGGGTCGGTCGCCCTCGCGTCGCGGTAGGGATTGTACGACTGCAGGCTGGTCCGACGCACTTCGCTCTCGCGCGCCCAGAGCATGCTGAGGAGAGCCGCGTACACCGATGTGCCCGAGGCGGCACCGGCAGGCAGTGTCGCCGCGAGGTACTGCTCGACGCGGCCTCGCCAATGTTGCTCCCGGCTGGCGGCGTAGGCAAATTCGCGCATACCGAGCGACAGTCCGAGCCGATCTTCCAGGTCGTCCCACCAGGCAGTCAGGTCCGAGAGGAGGGCGTCGAGCGCCGGGCCGGCGCCGGACCGGAGCAGACGGCTGTTGAAGGCCACCACCAGCGCGTGGCTGAGGTCGATGCCGCCGCGCTGAGTCAGTGTTCGGGAGAAATCGCGCCAGATCTCGGCCGATTGGGCGTGCGATTCCGTGCCTCGCAGGCGGCTTAGGTCTTCGGCGACAGCAGGATCGCTGCCTGCCAGTGTCAGGATACGCCGCAAACCGCCATCGACCAGTTCGAGGTCGGTTGGAGCGAGCGCGGCTTCGACCGCATCGAAGAAAGAGTTGGGCTCGGCCGCGAACCGTTCGGCGAACGACTGCAGCGCGCCGGCGCCGCCGAGCGTGGTTTCGGTAATCCAGATCGAGGAAGGTTGATCCCCTGCCCCCTCGCGAATGTCGACTAGCAGGTTGTCGAGCGTCGCCTGGCGCGGCGCCGCGGCGATGCAGGCCTGCAGCATCGCTTCGCCGAGCGTCTCGAGCATCAGGCGTCGAAGCCAGCGCCCAAACAACGCGGGGTCGGGCGAAAGCGCTTCCTGCGCGAGCGCCCGCAATCGCTCGCGCACCTCCGGACGTGACAGGTGGAAGGTCAGGATTTGCTGCAGGCGTCCGGCGGCTCGGGTCGTCTGCGGCTGCGACGCCGATCCATGCTCATTGTCGTCATCAATCTCGTCCTCGGACACGTCCTCGTCGTCCGGGACGGGCGACAGGCCGGACCCGAGGAATTCATCCATAGCGCCAAGGAAGGTTGCATCGATGTGATCATCGCCAAGCAGGTCCGCGGCGGCTGTCGACAATTCGCCTCCGGCCGCGGCATGGGCGGCGATGACCGCGAACAGCATCTGGAAGATCCATTCGCGCTGGAATGGGTTCAGGTCAGCCGGAAGGTCAGGATCGAGCCGGAATCGGTCTCGCAGGTAGGAGAGCCGCGACGCGCCGAGCAGTCGTGCGCTGAGGAGATGGCCGCCGACGCTCGCGTGGGAGGGCAGCACCAGGTCGAGCCGGAAACCGTCCACCTCGATCTCGAACCCGATCGCGGCTGGCCGATCGTCGTCGCTCCGGAAGGTCAACTCCACGGGAAACTCGTCCTGGAGGGTCCTGACGGTCGCATGCGCGGTTGGGGCAAAGCGGCGGACCGCCGCGCTGGCGCGGAACCGATGCAAAAAGAAGTCTACGCTGGAGACGAACGGGCGCCAGGGCGACCGAGGGGTCACCGGCACGCTCACTGGCTCGCCCTTCGCCACGATATCGGTCCGCCATGTCAGCAGGGCATTGCTGCTTGGAAGCGCCTCGGTACGCGCCACCTTGGCCAGCCTGACCGTCCACGGGCGGAAGACGAGGAGCGGCCCCTCCTCTCCCTCGTCGTTCAGCGAGGCGGTGAACTCGCCGACGAACTCGTGTTCCTCGGCGTAGTCGCTGATGCGGCGATGCTGGACGGGCAGCGCCGGATCTACCGGCACCCAGTGTGACAGGCCGCCACGCTCGAATGCGAACCGTCGTGTGACGCGCCCCGGAACGAGTTGCCGGAGCGCTTGGAGAACCGGCATGACGTCGGTCCGCCAGTCGTGGTTCACCGTCGCTGGCGGCACCAGGATGCGAACCTCTGGTAGGCTCAGATCGCTGAACAAGTTGCGGGGCACGAAGTCCGGGAGGGGGTGAAAGGGCTCGTGCAGGTCGAGGGCGGCTCCGCCCGATGGGAGGGCCAAGCGCCAACGGCGAAACAGCCGTCTTACAAGGGTCGGGACCGCCTCGAGGAGCAGCGAGCGCGGTGCCTCCCACAGCAGTCCCTCCGCGGTCTCCTCGTCGACCTGCAGAGCGCCGATCAGATGGGACCGCAGGCTCACGATCGCCGCGTCGTCACCCTGCACCAGGCGTGTGAGCAGGTCCCGCATCCGCTGAAGCACCGCTGCAGAAGAAGCCGAAGGCTGGTCGATCGGCCGGCTGAGGATGTCCCACGCCCATGCCTTTTCGTAGCCGGAGGTCTCCGCCGCGAGCCAGTCCAAGAAGGCAAAGGTCGCCTGCATCTTCAGCACGTAGGGATTGCCGACGGGGAGATATTGCGGATCGAGTTCCGGATCGAACAAGCGTTCGTAGGACTGGTACAACGCGCGGTCGCGGCCGTAATCCGACAGCACCGTCAAGGTGAGCGGGCGCATCGCCCGGTCTCGTCCTGCCCGGCCCTTGCGCTGCAGGAAGGACGCCATCCCGCGCGGCGCCTTGTGCTGGATGACGGCGCCGACCTGCGGGTCGTTGAACCCCACCTCGAGCGCGGCGGTCGCGACGATCACGTTCGCATCGGCTGCCACGCCGGCATCCTGCGAGGTGGTTCTGCCAATCACCAAGCGTCGGTCGAGCGCGTGGCCGATGTCCTCGCACAGCCGCCAGCGCTGCCCTTCGAGGTCACGGGCGCGATCCTCGGTCCCCGCCGCGCGAAGCGCCGCCAAGGGTAGTCGGCTCGACTCGGGCTTGCCGAAGATTGTGTAGGCCTCGGCATCGCGCAGATCGTCAAACAGGCGGTTGGTGACGTCGAGATCGTCCGTGAACAGGAAGGCGCGGCGGCCATAGGCGCCGGAACTGCCCGCGGCGCCGGGCGGATCGAGAACGCGCGACACGAGCATCGAGGTCTGGATCGTGGTCGAGAGGAGCGAAGCCCGGGAGGCGGGGTCGCCGCGCAAGAGCAGCTGATATTCGGCGCCGGCCTCTTCGTACTCGTCCGCCGCTGGGCTGACCTCCACGACCCGATCGAGGAGCGCGCCGGTAAGATCGGCGAAGAAGCGCGCTGCGTTACCCAGTGTCGCCGACAGGCCAGCCCAGTGCACGGGAGCGCCGAGCAGGTGCCGCCAACGGCGCAGCGTGAGACCGGCCTGCGCCCCGCTCGTGCCCTCATAGGTGTGGACCTCATCCAGCAGCGCGAGGAATGGCTTGCGAGCGCTGCCGACTCCGAACACATGCCTGTTCCACTGATCGGACAGCCGCTGGTTGAGGATCTCGGTCGTCGTGAACAGGAGGTCAGGCGGCTGCTGCTGGATCCGCTGCCGGGTCAAGACGAGGTGGCGCTCGTCGACTTGGGAGCCGCAGCCGGGTCGGGCGCAGTGCAGCCGTTCCCGGCCTCCGTTCTCGAGGTCGGCGGCCCGCCACAGCATCTCGCCGCCGCAACTCGGGCAGCGCATCCACGGGCAGGCCCAGTCCCGGCCGCGTCGCGTCCAGCCATGGTCCTGCAATTCCTGGGCGGATGCGCGACGTGGAGTGGCACCAAACAGCGCGCCGATGCTGAGCGGCCGCTTGCCGTGCGCGGCAAGCGCTCCGTCGATGGCCCGAGCCATGCGGAAAGCCTCGGCGAACTGATCCTTCAGCAGTTCGACCCGCGGATAGATCGCCAGCGCCTTGACCCAGTGGTCGTTGCCGATCGCGTCGCTGATGCCGAGCATCGCTGGCAGGTAAAAAGCTATCGTCTTGCCGCTGCCGGTGCCCGCGGTGACGATCGTCCCAGCATCGCCGACAGGAAGGGCCATGAGGAGTGTCGCTCGCTCCTGGAACGCCGCGAGGCGCAAGCCGGCGCTGCCAGTAAGCGCCTCCCAGACGGCGCGCCTGAGCGGGGTCGGTGCGATCGTCTCGGCACTGGCGGCCAACACCTCGCCCGGGGGGCGATCGCGCCGTGGGAACCGGCGCGGCCGGCGATCCACCCGGAAGTCGGCCACCAGCCGCGGTGCGCTCTGCCATGGCTTGTTCGCGAACAGCTGGCGGTTAGCCGCGAGCAGGCGGACTGCCTCGGCAAATCGGGACCGATAGCGGCGGCCGCCGCTCAGGCTGATCTGCTCCGTGACAACATGAGCTTCGATCAATTCCTCAAGCGCGTCCTCCGCGGCGCTGCCGCCACCGAGCAGGTCGAGCGCCTCCTCCTCGCCGAGCGACCCGGCGGTGAACCCCCAGGCGAGCGAGCGCATCTCGAGCGCCTCGATCCGATCCAGCAGGGCAAGCGCGTCTCGGGAGAGCGGCATCGCTTCAGCCGATCCGGATGCGGAACGAGCCGAGCAGATCGCGCGCGTCGAGCCAGTCGCGCACCTCGCCGGTCAGCGCGACAATGGGGGCGCCTCCCCCCGCGCAGGCGCGCAGGAAGGTGACCACGCTGGCCGGGAGACTATCAGCGGTCAGTTCCGTCCAGGCGGTGCGGTGCTCGCTGGTGAGATCGCGCAACTGGTCGACAGCGTGCGCAGGGTCGGCGGGCAAGGTGGCGGCAAGCGCCGACACTCTTTGGCGGCACTGGCGAATGCGTGCCACGCTGGCGCGCATCTGCGGCAGCTTGCCCAGCGCTTCGAGAATCTCGTCCGAGCCTCCAGGTCCGTTCTCGGCGACGAAGCGTTGCCATCCTGTCTGGATCGCGGTGTTCGCGGCGATCGCCAGGCCCTTCAACCTGTTGGTGAAGTCGTGCGCGACGTTGAACGGCGGGCTGGCTAGTCCGGCAGGATCATCAGTAGCGATTGCACGCAGCTGTAAGGACTTGTCGGCCAGATCGCCGGCATTGGCCGGGACGAAATCAATGCTCACGCCTGCATCAGCGAAGCGTCTGAGCGTCGCCCGTGCCTGGGACAGAAGCGTCGCCGCCTCGCTGAACTGCCCTGCGCGGGTGCGGAACAGGTCCGCCTCATTCGCAGCGGCCTTGAGCTTTTGGTAACGACCGATCTTGTCGGCGAGCCCTGCCGCGCGCTCAAGCAGCATGCGATGCCTCCATGGCGGCGAGATCGTCCGCGATACCGCCGAGCGCGCCGTCGATCTCGGCTATGCTCTTGGCGACCTCGCCGGCGCGCGCGCTCTGGTCACCACCGAAGCTCTCAAGATTGCGCTCGACCACGTCAAGGAACTGCGCCGCCGCCGAGCGAAGCGCGGTTCCCGCCGCGACGGCGTTGGCGCGCCCGCGGCCGTAATCAGGGAGAGCCGACACAGGATCCTCGACCCCGGTCAGCGTGCGTATGGCGGTGATCGTCGCGTCGAACTGGACCGACTGAAAACGGTCGAGCGCCTCCTGCAAGGGGCGTCCGCTGTTCTGCGCCCCGACACCCGCCTCCAAGGCGGCCTGGCGAGCCGCGCCCAGCTGAGCCACGATGGCGGCGCGCGTCGCTCCGTCTCCGAAAGCGTCCTGCATCTCCTGTAGCCACTGCAACCGTTGCGATCGTTCGGCCGCGGCGGCGGCCGGTAGTGCGTTAGCTATCTCGCGATAGGTCTTGGCGAGCGCGCTTGCATCGTCTTGCGGCGG
>NZ_LSJO01000344.1:0-1951 GCF_001556735.1 Sphingomonas sp. CCH9-F2
GAATACGATCGCGCGGGCCGCGCAGCGGTTCGGGCGGGGGCGGCAGGTCGACGCCCAGGTCGCGCAACCGGTCGTAGGCGTCGCCGATCGCCGGGCGGGTCTGTTCGATCAGGTCGCCGACCGGGTCGACCCCCTCCACGTCCATGCCGTTCATGTCGACGGGTTCGTCCTCCTCGACCACCGGGTCGACGACGATCGGGATGTTGAGCGCGGACATCATGAACTGGCGCCAGATCTGCGCCGGGATGCCGCCGCCGTGGAGGCCCGGGTTGGGCGAATTGTCGTCGTTGCCGACCCACACGCCGACCACCAGATCGTTGGCGAAGCCGATGAACCACGCGTCGCGCCCGCTCTGGCTGGTGCCGGTCTTGCCGAACGCCTGCACCGGCAGGTTGGCGTCGCGCCCGGTGCCGCGGATCGAGGAGCCGAGCAGCGTGCGCATCTCGTCGCGGATCTTGCCGGGCATCGCGGTGTCGCGGCCCGCGATCGCCTCGTACCAGCTGGCGTTGCGGTTGCCCTCCACCCCGCGCGGCACGACCGGGTAGCGGCCGCCGGCGATCGCGGCATAGGCGGCGGTCAGTTCGAGCAGCGACACCTCCGACGTGCCCAGCCCGATCGTCGCCTCGTTCGCGATCGGGGTGGTGATGCCCAGGTCGCGCGCCGCCTTGATGACGTTGCGCACGCCGACTTCCTGCGTCAGCCGCGCGGCGACGACGTTGGAGGAGCGGGCGAAGGCGCGCTGGAGCGTGATCGGCCCCAGATAGCGGCCGTCGTCGTTGCGCGGCTTCCACCCGGCGATCTCCACCGGCGAATCGTCGCGCACCGTGTCGGGGGTGAGGCCCGCGCGCATTGCGGCGAGATAGACGAACAGCTTGAACGTCGATCCCGGCTGGCGCTTCGCCTGGACCGCGCGGTTGAACGGGCTGGCGCGGTAATCGCGCCCGCCGACCATCGCCACCACCTCGCCATCCGGCTTCATCGCGACCAGCGCGGCCTGCATCCGGCGCAGCGAGGCCTGGCGCACCACCCGTTCGGCGGTGCGTTGCAACTTGGGGTCGAGCGTGGTGCGCACCGTCGCGTCGGTGCCGGCATCGCCCGCCACCTCGCGCGCGGACGGCAGCACCCAGTCGGCGAAATAGGTGCCGGTCGGCAAGGTCTCGGGCCGGTCGGCCAGCACGCGCTGCGGCTGAACCGCGTCGGCCTGCGCCTTCGTCAGGAAACCGGCGTCGACCATCGCGCCGACCACCACCGCCTGGCGCGCGCGCGCGCCCTTCAGGTTGCCGGTCGGGGCGAGCCGCGACGGCGCCTTCACCAGCCCGGCCAGCATCGCCGCCTGACCGACGTTGAGCCGATCGGGGGTTCGCCCGAAATAATGTTTCGCCGCGGCGGTCAGGCCATAGACGTTGTCGCCGAAATAGACGTTCGACAGGTAGCGCGACAGGATCTCGTCCTTGGTCAGCCACGCTTCCAGCCAGAAGGCGATCATCACCTCACGCAGCTTGCGCGCGGCGGTGCGATCCGAATCGAGGAAGGCGTTCTTCGCCAGCTGCTGCGTGATCGTGCTGCCGCCCTGGCGCACCCCGCCGGAGCCGAGATTGGCGAAGGCGGCGCGCGCGATGCCGCGCGGGTCGATCCCCCAGTGCGAATAGAAGCGGCGGTCCTCGATCGCGATGAACGCATCGCGCACATGCGCGGGCAGCTTCGCGGCATCGACCGGCGTGCCGATGATCGCGCCGCGCCGCGCGATCGGCGTATTGTCGGCGGCGGTCAGCGTGATCGAGGGCGGGGTGGGCGGCTTGAGCGAGCGCGACAGCGGTGCGGTGACCGCCAGCCAGATCACCGCAAGGACGAACAGCACGATCCCCGCCGCCGCGCCGCGCACGATCCATTTGCCCGCGCCGGCGAAGCGGCGGCGACGCGGCGGGAGCGGGGGCGGCGCGCCGTCCCAGCC
>NZ_LSJO01000345.1:0-6073 GCF_001556735.1 Sphingomonas sp. CCH9-F2
ATTTCAGCTATTCGGCGGCCGGCGACGGTGGCAAGGGCGTGGTGCTGGCACGCGGCGTGCTGGACGACGCGCCCGGTGCGGAGCGGCTGCGCTCGATCGAGGCGCTGTACCGCGCCACGCCGCTGGTTGACGGCGACGGGCATTTTTCCGGCCGGATCGCCTTTTCGCCGGACGGGCAATATCTGTTCTTCACTGCCGGCGACCGGCAGAAATTCACCCCCGCGCAGGACAAGGACGCATCGCTGGGCAAGGTGCTGCGCCTGACGCCCGACGGGAAGCCCGCCGCGGGCAATCCGCTGGCGGCGCAGGGGTTCCTGCCGGAGGTGTGGAGCTACGGGCACCGCAACCTGCTGGGCATCGCGTTCGATGCGCAGGGCAATCTGTGGGAACAGGAAATGGGGCCGCAGGGCGGGGACGAGCTGAACCTGATCCTGCCGGGGCGCAATTACGGCTGGCCCAACGTGTCGAACGGATCGCATTACGACGGGCGCGACATCCCCGATCACGCGCCCGGCGATGGCTATGAAGCGCCGAAGGTGTGGTGGAATCCGGTGATCTCGCCCGGCGGGCTGATGATCTATTCGGGCAAGCTGTTCCCGCAATGGGCGGGCGACGCCTTCATCGGCGGCCTGTCGTCGCAATCGCTGGTCCGCGTCGACCTGAACGGCACGCAGGCGACCAAGGGCGATCAATGGCCGATGGGCGCGCGCATCCGCGACGTGGCGGAAGGTCCGGACGGCGCGATCTGGGTGATCGAGGATGGCGCCAAGGGGCGGTTGCTGAAACTGACGCCGCGGGCGTGATCCAACTCATCGTCATCCGGCGGAGGCCGGGATTTCGCTGTGAGGTTCGGAACGCCCGCCGCGAAAGGCCCCAGCCTTCGCTGGGGCGACGTGGGGGAAGGCGGGGTGTGTGAAGACCGACGTTACCCCGCCCGCACCATCACCTCGTCCAACCGCGTGCGGAAATCCGCCGGTATGCCTCCCTGCGCCGGATGCGTCATCACGAGCGTCGTGTCGCAGGTCGCGATCGCGCGGCCGTGCTGGTGCATCACCGCCGCCACGTCCCATGAGCGGTTGCCGATCCGCGTGATGCCGGTCGCGATCTCGACGTCATCGGGATAGCTGCCCTCGGCCAGGTAATTGACCTCGTTGCGCGCGACGACGGCGCGCAGTCCGCCCGCCCGGTCCATACGCCCCAGCGCGCGATTGAAGCGGACTCGCGCATCCTCGAACAGCGCGGCGAAGGCGACGTTGTTGATATGCCCCATCGCGTCCAGGTCCTGGAACCGCGTGGGGATGACGATGCGGACGGGATAGCTGGCGAGCAGCAGCCGCTCGGGCGATGGCCTTGCCATATGTAAGGTGGCCGGGCGCCGCGACGCGCCGCCCGGCTCCGCCGATCAGCGCGGCGCCATGCGGATCGCGCCGTCGAGGCGAACGTCCTCGCCGTTGAAATAGCCGTTCTCAATCATCGTCAGCGCCAGGCCGGCATATTCCTCCGGATTGCCCAGCCGCTTCGGGAAGGGCACCTGCGCGCCCAGCGCATCCTTCACGTTCTGCGGCGCGGCGGCCAGCAGCGGCGTATTGAAGATGCCCGGCAGGATCGTGTTGACGCGGATGTTCTCGCTCATCAGGTCGCGCGCGATCGGCAGGGTCATGCCGACGACGCCGCCCTTCGACGCCGAATAGGCTGCCTGGCCGATCTGACCGTCCTCCGCCGCCACCGACGCGGTGTTGACGATCGCGCCGCGGTCGCCGTCTTCCAGCGGCGGCAGCGTCATCATCCCCGCCGCCGACTTGGCGATGCAGCGGAACGTGCCGACCAGGTTGATCTGGATGATCATGTTGAATGCATCGAGCGGGAAATGCTTGATGCTGCCGTCTTCCTTGCTGCGGCTGGCGGTCTTGATCGCGTTGCCGGTGCCGGCGCAGTTCACCAGGATGCGCTCCTGCCCGATCGCGGCGCGCGCCTTTTCGAAGCCGGCGTCGACCGACGCCTCGTCGGTGACGTTCACCTTGCAGAACACGCCGCCCAGTTCGGCGGCCAGCGCCTCGCCCTTTTCCTCGTTCAGGTCGAACAGCGCGACCTTCACGCCCTTCGCCGCCAGCACGCGCGCGGTCGCCGCGCCCAGGCCGGACGCGCCGCCGGTGATGACGGCCGAAATGCTGTTGTCGAGTTTCATCAATCCTGCTCCTCTGAAAATGTCGTCATCCCGGCGCAGGCCGGGATCTCGCGCCACCGGCGCGCGCCCGCGGCAGGAGACCCCAGCCTGCGCAGGATGACGAAGAACCTATCTTGCCTTACGCCGCCTTGGCGCCGTCGCCCTGCCAGTCGCAATTCTCGATGATCGTGACGTTGGCGACGCCGCCGCCCTCGCACATCGTCTGCAGGCCGTAGCGCCCGCCGCGGCGGCGCAGTTCGTGGACCAGCGTGGCCATCAGCTTCGTCCCCGACGCGCCCAGCGGGTGGCCCAGCGCGATCGCGCCGCCGTTGACGTTCAGCTTCTCCGCCTTCGCGCCGGTATGGTGCAGCCATGCCATCGGCACCGACGCGAACGCCTCGTTCACCTCGTACAGGTCGATATCGTCGATCGACAGGCCGGCACGCTTCAGCGCCTTGTCGGTCGCGAACAGCGGCTCCTCCAGCATCACCACCGGGTCGCCCGCGGTGACCGTCAGGTTGACGATCTTGGCCAGCGGCTTGAGGTCGTACTTCTTCAGCGCTTCCTCGCTGACGATCAGCACCGCCGATGCGCCGTCGCAGATCTGGCTCGACGATGCGGCGGTCAGCACGCCGTCCTCGGTCAGCTTCTTGACGCCCGCCATGCCCTCTGCCGATGCGTCGTAGCGGATGCCCTCGTCGGCGACATGCTGTTCGGCGCCCTCGGCGGTCTCGATGTCGATCGGCACGATCTCATCGCGGAACTTGCCGCCCTGCGTCGCGGCCACCGCCTTGCGGTGCGAGTTGAGCGAGAAATCGTCCAGCGCCTCGCGCGTGAAGCCGTATTTCTTCGCGATCATCTCCGCGCCGGCGAACTGGTTGAAGACGATGCCGGGATATTTCTCCTCCAGCCCGGGCGACTTGTTCTTGCCCAGTCCCGCATCGTGGAACAGCTTGAACGTCGATCCCATCGGTACGCGCGTCATGCTTTCGACACCGGCGGCGATCACCACGTCCTGCGTCCCGCTCATCACCGCCTGCGCGGCGAACTGCACCGCCTGCTGCGACGAACCGCACTGGCGGTCGATCGTGACGGCGGGAACGCTCTGCGGCAGCTTGGACGCCAGCACCGCGTTGCGCCCGACCTGCCCGGCCTGTTCGCCGCCCTGGCTGACGCAGCCCATCACGACATCCTCGACCGCCTCGGCGGGAATGCCGGACCGGTCGATGACCGCGTCCAGCACCCGCGCCGCCAGATCGACCGGGTGGACCCCCGCCAGCTTTCCGCCGCGACGCCCGCCGGCCGTGCGTACTGCTTCGACGATATAGGCTTCGGCCATCTTCCGACTCTCCGTAACAACTGTTATCCCGCGTCTGATCGCGCAGATTGACGCGAACGGCAAGAGGCGGAGAGTCGAATGGATGTAGCGGACGCAATTCGGGCGCGGCGGTCCGTGCGCGGTTATCTCGATGGGGCGGTCGATCCGGCGGTGCTCAAGCGGCTGGCGCTGCTGTCGTCGCGCGCGGCGACCGGCGGCAACATCCAGCCGTGGCACATCGATATCGTCCACGGCGAATCGATGGCGCGGCTGAAGGGGATCATGGCCGGGAAGATCGAGCGGCGCGAAACCGAGACGCCGGGCTATGACATCTATCCCAAGGAGATGGACGACCGCTATCGCCAGCGCACCTTCGCGATCGGGGAGGAGATGTACGGCCGGCTGGGCATCCCGCGCGAGGATCGCAAGGCGCGCGCGCTGTGGTTCGCGCGCAACTTCCAGTTCTTCGGCGCGCCGGCGGCCTATTTCGTGACGGTCGACCGCCGCATGGGACCGCCGCAATGGGCGGACCTGGGCATGTACCTGCAGAACCTGATGCTGCTGGCGGTCGAGGAAGGGCTGGCGACCTGCCCACAGGAATGCTGGGCGGTCTATCCGCAGACGGTGGAGGCGTTCCTGGAGGTGCCAGCCGAGCGGATGCTCTTCTGCGGCGTCGCGATCGGTTACGAGGACACCGACGATCCCGCCAACCTGACCCGGTCGGCGCGCGCGCCGGAGGAGGAATGGCTGCGCATCCTGGCGTAACCCGGGTGGTGCGGGGTTGACGCTGCACCGCACAATGGCCAGCTAAAGCGCGATAGCCACCATCGGGAACGCGCCATGGCCACCGCCATCGCCGACCGGCCCAGCGCGCCGGTCGGCCTCATCCATCTGTCGCTGGCGGTCGGCGGCTTCGCGATCGGGACGACCGAGTTCGCGACGATGAGCCTGTTGCCCGACATGGCGCGCGACCTTGGCGTCGATGCGCCCACCGCGGGGCACGTCATCAGCGCCTATGCGCTGGGGGTCGTCGTAGGCGCACCGCTGCTGGCGGTGATCGGCGCGAAGATGGCGCGGCGGACGCTGCTGATCGCGCTGATGGCGATGTTCGCGCTCGGCAATGCGCTGTCGGCGGTCGCGCCCGACTATGGCACGATGATGGCGTTCCGCTTCCTCAGCGGGCTGCCGCACGGCGCCTATTTCGGGATCGCGACGCTGGTCGCGGCCTCGCTGGTGGAACAACGGCGGCGGACGCAGGCGGCGGCGCGCGTGCTGCTGGGGCTGACGGTGGCGACGATCGTCGGCGTGCCGCTGGCCAATGCGCTGGGACAGGTGGTCGGCTGGCGATCGTGCTTCGTGATCGTCGCGGTGCTGGCGGGGCTGACCGCCGCGCTGGTGGCGCTGTTCGCGCCGCGTGACCGCGCCGACGCGGATGCCAGCCCGTTGCGCGAACTGGCGGCGCTGCGCACGCCGCAGGTGTGGCTGACGCTGGGCGTCGGCGCGATCGGCTTCGGCGGGCTGTTCGCGGTTTATACCTATCTGGCCGATACGATGGCGGCGGTGACGAAGGTGTCGCCCGCGGTCGTGCCGGTCGCGCTGGCGGTGTTCGGCGTGGGGATGACCGCGGGCAACCTGATCGTCCCGCGCTTCGCCGACCGTGCGCTGCTGCCGACCGCCGCGGGGGTATTGGTGTGGAGCGCGGCGTCGCTGATGCTGTGGCCGTTCGCGGCCGGGCATCTGTGGTCGGTGATCGTCGCGGTGTTGCTGATCGGGTTCGGCGGATCGCTGGGCAGCGTGTTGCAGACGCGGCTGATGGACGTCGCCGGCGATGCGCAGGGGCTGGCGGCGGCGCTCAACCATTCGGCGTTCAACGTCGCCAATGCGCTCGGCCCGTGGCTGGGCGGGATGGCGATCGCCGCCGGCTATGGCTGGACGTCGACCGGCTGGGTCGGCGCGGCGCTGGCGCTGGGCGGGCTGGCGATGCTGGCGGTATCCTGGGCGGTCGAGCGGCGCGCTACATGACGATGCCGGCGGGCCGCGCCTCCTTGATCGCGGCCAGCACCATCCGCTCCCATATCGCCACGTCGCCCGCCGCGGCCATCGCCTCGCTGGGCGCACGCAGCGTGTGGAGCACCGCGACCGCATCGTCGCGATAGTCCTTCCAGGCGGCATCGACCGCCCCGGCGGCGGATTCGGTCTGCCCCTCCGCGTTGGCGCTCAGCCGCTGGCCGGCGAGCACGCGCGCGATGCGTTCGACGGCGCTGGTATGGGCGATATCCATGGCCTTCCTCTCCTACGAACCCTGTCGTCTGCAACAACCGGCGGCGCGCGCATCGGCTCCCGATTGACTCACCCGGCGGGTCGCGTAGAGGCGGTGGCGTCGATGCCGGGCGACCGGCATGGGCACGCGCGGGAGAGTGCGACGGGCCTTCCAGGCCGGGCGTCGCCGCCGAAGGAGCAACCACCCCGGAATCTCTCAGGCACCATGGACCGCGCGGGCCATCGACACTCTGGAAAGCGGCGGGCGCTCCACGCGCCGGCCCACCGAAGGGGTAATCCGCCGCCGCCGCACCGGCGCCGCGGAGAAAGCT
>NZ_LSJO01000346.1:0-14650 GCF_001556735.1 Sphingomonas sp. CCH9-F2
CGGCAGCGGCGGCCGAGGCCGAGCGTGCCGCCAAGGAAGCCGAGAAGGCCGCGCAGGAAAAGGCCGCCCGCGACGCGGAAAAGGCCGCCAAGGCGGCAAGCGAGGCGGCAGCGAAGGCGGCCGAGGAACTCGCCCGCCAGCAGGAAAAGGCCGCCCAGGACGCACAAAAGGCCGCCGAACAGGCGCTCAAGGAAGCGCAAAAGGCACCCGACGGCCCGGCCAAATACCAGCCCAAGACGCTGGAGGACATGCTCAAGCTGCTGGACGAGTTGCTGAAATCGAAGAAGCCGTGATCCCGGCTCCTCACCCCGGCCCGGCGCGAGGAGCCGGCGGGTGAGGCGGCTTTCCGGCCCCGGCGCCCGCAATCAGCGCGGCGCCAGTTCGATCCGGTCGGCGTCGCGGCGCGTGACGCGGGCGATGCGATAGGCCTCCAGCGCGGCGACCAGCGCGTCGGTGCCGCCCTGCGTCTTGAGCGATCCGCTATAAAGATGCGCGGCTAGCCCCGGATCGGCGATGACGATGCGGCGCCGGTCGTAGCGTTGCAGTTGCGCGACGACATCGCGCAGCGGCGTGGCGGCGAAGGTCAGTCGCCCGCTTTGCCATTCGGCGGCACCCTCCGCGCCGCGATCGTCCAACGTCGGCCGTCCGCCAGCGGTGGACAGGACCTGGCCGGGGATCATCATGCGCGATCCGGCCGGGGTGTCGACGCGCACGCGCCCTTCGGTCAGCGCGACGGTGACGTCGGGGCCGCGCCGCTCGACCGTGAAATGCGTGCCCAGCGCGGTCACCGATGCGGCGCCCGCCGTCACGACAAACGGGTGCGCGGCATCCTTCGCCACCGCGAAACCGGCCCGCCCCGATCGCAGGACGATGCGCCGTTGGGTGCCCATCGGTGCGACGTCGATCGCCGATCCGGCATCCAGCGTGACGACGCTGCCGTCGGTCAGCGTGACCCGGCGGATCGCGTCGATGGCGGCATAATGACGCGGCGTAGGGGCAGCGGCGGTCGTGGTAGCCTCGTCACGCTCGACGATCGCGAACGTGCCGACACCCACAGTGATGAGCAGCGCGGCGGCGATCGCGCTGCGGCGCCAGTGGCGCACCGGCGCCGCATCCCCCAGCGCATCGGCGCGCAGCGCCGCGATCGCCGGATCGTCGCGGATCTGGTCCAGCGCCGCGTCCGTGTCATGGACGTCGCGCCAGGCCAGCGCGTTGGCGGCATCGTCGCGCATCCAGCGATCCAGCGCTTCGGTATCCTCGGATCGGGCATCGTCGGCATGCAGGCGCGCATACCAGGCCGCTGCGCGCGCGGCCGGATCGTCCGTCGTCACCCTATCGCTCCAGCGTCGCCGCAAGGAGCCGTATCGCCTTCATGATATGCTTTTCCACCGCGCTTACCGATATTCCCATATGCCGGGCGATTGCCGCGTAGTTCATCTCCTCGAAGCGGTGAAGCACGAATGCCTGCCGGGTACGCTCCGGCAGGTCGCCCACCGCCGCGACGAGCCGCGACCATTGTTCCCTGCCCAGCATGACGCGCTCGGGCGAGCGTACCTCAACCGGATGGTCGCTTTCTTCCATCGTGACGTGGCGCGAGCGCTGGCGTACCGCGTCGCGGCGCGCGCGATCGGCCAGCACGCTTTGCGCGACCTGGAAGACATAGCCTTCGGGATTCAGGATGTCGCCCTGCGGCCCACGCGTATGCATCCGCAGCGCAACGTCCTGAAGCAGATCGTCGACATCGTCCGCAGGTGCCCGCTTCATCAGGAAACGCCGCACGGCCGGAAGGAGCGGCGCGAATATCTCGCCACCCTCCGTCGCGGTCACCGCCGGCGCCTGCGCGATCAGCACCATCGTCTTCCC
Source organism: Sphingomonas sp. CCH9-F2 (assembly GCF_001556735.1). Classification (NCBI taxonomy): domain Bacteria; kingdom Pseudomonadati; phylum Pseudomonadota; class Alphaproteobacteria; order Sphingomonadales; family Sphingomonadaceae; genus Sphingomonas; species Sphingomonas sp. CCH9-F2. Next base: position 1,864 of record NZ_LSJO01000346.1, read on the forward strand.
CCTTCGGCGCGGGCCACGACCCGCCGCCATCCCCGAAACATGCTTGCGGTTTGCCGCTTCGACGTCCCCTCCCGACGTCCTGCTTGTGGGATACAGACGATCATGTTGTAACACGCGCGTCAAGAAGGCGATGGCAGCGGCGCGCGGCCGGTCGTCCGGCAGGTCGTACGAGCCGGAGGGGATGACGCAGGCACGGTGACGGGGTGACGGGGCTGATGACGCGCGGCAGGACGACAGCGACGATCGGCGCCGTGGCGGCGCGCGGGGTCGTGCTGACCGCGGCGATCGGCACCGCTGGCCTCTGGGCGGCGCCCACCACGGCGCAGCGCACGCCGCAGCGCCGCGTCGCCCATGATATCCCCGCCGGACCGCTCGACGTCGTGCTGCGCCGGCTGGCGGTCGAGACCGACGAGCAGATACTGGTCGACCCCGCCCTGGTAGAGGGGCGCCGCGCGCCGCCGCTGACGCGCGGTATGCCGGTAGCGGCGGCGCTGGACGCGGCGCTCGCCGGCCATCCGCTGGCGGCGCGGCGGGTCGGGCCGGGGGTGCTGGTGATCGAGCGCGTCGCGCCGCCGGACGCCGCAAGCTGGGCGACGGCGCCCGCCGATATCGTGGTCACGGCCGAGCGGCGCCCGACGCTGTTGAGCGGGGCTTCCCCGTCGCTCGCGGTGGTATCGGCCGTGACGCTGGAGGATACGCGCACGGTCGAACGCGGCGCGCTGGCGCGGCTGCTGCCGGCGCTGACCGCGACCAGCACCGGGCCATTGCAGCAACGCCTATCGGTGCGCGGCGTGATCGGCACAGGGGAGGGGACGGTCGGCGTCTACTACGGCGAGGTGCCGGTGACCGCGCCGTCGGGGACCGGATTCGACCCCGGCGCGATGACCCCGGACGTCGATTTGATTGACGTCGAGCGGATCGAGTTGTTGAAGGGGCCGCAGGGCACGCTGTACGGCGCGTCGTCGCTGGGCGGCACGCTGCGCACGCTGTTCCGCCAGGCCGACGCCGGCGCGTTCGCGGCCGATGGCGCGGTGGAACTGAGCGCGACGCGCGGCGGCGGGCCGGGGGCGGCGCTGTCGGCGATGGTCAACGTGCCACTCGTCGCCGACCGGCTTGCAGTGCGCGTGGTGGCGGGCCGGCGGCGCATCGGCGGGGTGACCGACAATGTCCCGCTGGGCTATCGCGACGGCGACGAGGTGACGCGCGAGAGCGAACGGATCGGCGTGTCGTGGACACCCGATCCGCGATGGCGGGTGGACGCGATCATGCTGGAACAGCGCAACCGCATCGACGATGCCGTCACGTGGCGGTGGGAGGCAGGGCCGCAGCGCAGCGACGCGCCCGTCCGTCTGCCGAACAGCGACCGGTTGCGGCTGGCGAGTGCGACGGTGCGCTGGGCGCCGGGGGCAATGCGGGTCACCGCGACGGGGTCGCATTATGCGTGGCGTACGCTGCGGCAGATCAATTTCACGAGCGTGATGGCCGCGCAGCGCGACAATGCCGCGGCGTGCGAACGCTATGCCGGGTCGATCGGCGGAGCGGGTTGCGACCTGGCGGCGTATCGCGGCTGGCTGGACACGAGGTTGCCGGCGATATTGTTCCAGCCGATGACGATGCGCAGCAGCAGCGCGGAGGCGCGGGTGTCCGATGACGGCAACGGGGTGTGGCGCTGGACGCTGGGCGCCTTTGCCGAGCATCGGGTCGATGGGGTGTCCAGCCATGCCGTGCGCGCCGATGCCGTCACCGGACGGGTGATATGGCCACTGGACGTGACCGGATTGCGGCTGATCGACACGCGGCTGGACCAGCAGGCGCTGTACGGCGAGGTCACGCGCCAGCTGCCGGGGAGACTGTCGGCGACGCTGGGGATCCGCGGTTATCGGTATGTGCGTGCAGCCGGGGGATCGGTTCCGCTGCCCAATATCGCCACAGGAACGGGAAATGGCGCCAGTGCGCGCTACCGGACGGTGGCGACGGGAAGCAACCTGAAGGCGGCATTGGCGTGGCGCGGCGCGGGCGGCGCGGTCGTCCAGCTGAGTGCGGCGGAGGGTTTTCGCCCCGGTGGCGTCAATATCACCCCGGAACTGAGCGAGTCGGAGCGCGTCTATCGCGCCGATCGGCTGTGGAATTACGAGCTGGGGATGCGGGTGCCGGTGGCAGGACCGGCGGTGGGGATCGAGTCGGCGCTGTTCCACATCGACTGGCGGGACACCATTTTCGTCGCCGCGAGCGCCAATGGCGCGTTTCTGTACAACACCAACCTGGGCGGCGCGCGGATTGACGGCGCGGAGGCGCGCGTGACGGCCACGCGCGGGGCGTTACGGCTGGCGGCGGGGGCGACGTGGCTGGACGCCCGGCTGTCGCGCGATACGCCCGCGGCCAATGGCGACGGCGCCGGGCTGCGCGGCGATCCGCTGCCCAACGTGCCGGCGCTGACCTGGGTCGCCAGCGGGGACGTGCGCCGGCGCGTCGGCGGCGGGACGCTGACGCTGGGCGGGGTGGCATCGGGCAACGGCGGCTTTGCCACCACCTTTTCCGCGCAGGCCGCCTTTCGCGAATACACTCCCGCGCGGATGCTGGCCGACGTCTATGCCCTGTACCGGCGCGGCGGGTGGAGCGCGCGGTTGGGAATCGACAATGTCGCGGACGCCGTCGCGCCGGCGCGGGTCGTGTCGAGCGCGTTCGGCGTGCGGCAGGTCTATTCCGCGCGCCCGCGCACCGTCACCCTGACGCTGGCTCGGGAATATTGACCGGCGCGGCGCCCGGGACCGGCGCGAGGCGGGGCGCGGGCAGCGCGGCATAGGCCGACGCGGGCGCGTCGAAGGGAAAGCCCGCCGCGGCGACGCGGGTCAGCAGCAGCGTCAGCGTCGCGTGGCGCCCTTCGCCCGCCGCCGCGGAACCGATCATCGCCAGCCAGGCGGGCGATATCACCATCCCCTGACGCAGCCGCAGCAACGGCCCGCCGGGGCCGGCAAGCCCGGCGGCGCGACGGCGGGCAGTGGCATGGCCGATGCCGAGCGCGCGTGCGACCGTCGCGACGCGGACGGCGTGCGCACCGTCGAACGCCGCCGGTCCGCCATCCGCCGCGCGGGGACCGGCGCCGTCAGCAGCCCCGGCCCATCCGCGCGCATTGGCCTCCATCACCGCCGCGACGATCGCCAGATCGACCACATCGGGGACGAACGGGCGATGGCAGTCGACGATCGCCAGCATCAGGTCGATCGCGAGCCGCGCGCCATCGTCGCGCCGGAACGGGCGCCGGGCCACGCCCGCCGGATGCCGGGCCGGCGCGGGGAAGGCGCCGGACGCTACGCCACCGGCCATGAACGCGACGAAGATGTTGTTGAGCTGCGACAGGCTGCGATCGACGACCGGGTCGGCCCGGGGCCCGGGGGCGATCGCGATGCCGTGGCGCGTGCGCTGGCACAGCCCGGCCGCGACCAGCGCCGCGACATGCCGGCGCACGGTTTCGAACGGCCGGCCCAGCGCGAAGGCGGCCGAGTGGATCGAGATCGCACCCTCGCGTGCCGGGCGGGACAACGCGACCCCCCACAGCATCCCATAGATCACGCCGCGATCGATATCCCCATCGAACCGCCGCGCCGCCAGCGCGGCCACGCGGGCGTAGAATTCGGCGACCAGGCCCGTGATCGGCGGAATCGGCATGGCGACGGGAGCGGCGCGATCTTCCGGCAGTGGGGAAGCCTGGCCAAACCGTGGCACCGGTCACCTCGCGGGTTGCCGACGGGTCCGCCGGACGGGAATGCCATCGCTTACTATAACGCAAGTGATTGTAACAGCGGGTGTTAACCCAAGTCGACGGGCGTTCGCCGCCGGGAACTGAACGCGGAGTGAACCGTTTTCACATCAGCAAGAAAGAAGATCGAGGAGAGAGGAAAAGGCGATGACGACCCAGCCCGCCATGTCGCCGATGCCGGCGCGCTTTCAGGAGGTTACGCCGCCGCCGATGCTGGGCATCGTCTACGGCCTGATCTTGTCGGTGATCTTCTGGGGTTCGGTGGCGGCGATCCTCTTCAGCTGAATACCATCGCGGAGCGGCGCGATCACTAGCGCAGTGCGACGTTCCATTCATCGAGCCGGAACGATCCGTTGCCGCGGATCGGTTCCACGCCGACGGCCATCCCGTTGATCCATTCGGCGCCGTTGACCTGCCGGAGCCGGCTAAGCCGGGCGAGCAGGCTGCCATAGTCGATGGTGCCCGAAATGAGGTCCTTCCCGTCGGCGCGCATCAGCATCACGTAGTTGCCCTGGCGCGCGATCGCCCATTCGACGCCGGCGCCGTCCGTCCAGCTGCCCAATTGCCTGCCTTTGCGATGGAAGTCGCGCGCCGTGTCGCCCGGGTGGAGCAGGATCCCGATTTCCAGCGCCTTGGCCGCGGCATCGCCCGGCGTGCGCGTAAGGTAGAACTCCTGCAACACGGTGACGTCGCCCGGTCGACCGCCCAGCAGTGTCCAGCGCACAACCGAGATGAACCGCGCAAGCCGGGCGACCTGCACCGGCGCGACGCGACGGTCAGGCTGCCCGCTGTCGTAATTGCCGTAGCTGGTGGCCAGATAGCCGTAGACGCCGGGATTGCCGCGCCGGCGCCACGATTCAATCGCAGGCACGATCCAGTCGATCCGCGTGGCGGAGGGGAAGCGCGCCGGATCGAAGGTGGCGCGCGACCAATATCGGTTGCCCGCGCCGCCCGCGCGCCGCGGATCGTCGGTGTCGCGCAGCGACGGATCGAAATGGCGCGCCCACATGCCGTTGTAGTGCGAATAGGCCGAGCCGGCCGGAATATAATTCTGGTCGCTGCCGCGCACCACCGCCGGACCGCCCGCCGCCATCGCCGCTGATGCCGCCCCTGCCACCGCGACGGCGAGGGAGAGCAGGCGGATCGGCACAGTGCGCATGGCGACGAGCATCCGCGATTCGCCCCAGCGAGGCAAGCGCGACCCGGCAAGCCATTGGCGCCGATCGGTAGGAGCGGCTTAACCCGTGGGGTGTAGCGCGCTGCACATGGACATTCCGGCCAGCTATCATGCCGTCATCGATTCGTTCGTCGCGCTGTTCGGCGCCAGCCATGCGACGATGCACGTGCATGTCGGGCTGGCGCTGTATCTGGCGGTACAGCTGCTGGTGCGCACGCGGCGCGGGTCGATGACCGCGCTGCATGTCGTGGCGGCGGCCGAGCTGATCAACGAGTGTATGGACCGCGCCTATGCCGGATCGTGGAACTGGCCGGACACGCTGTCGGACGTGGTGCTGACATTGATGTGGCCGGTCGCGATCACGCTGGTCAGCCAGATCCGCCGCGCGGCATGGGAGCGCCGTTATCTGCGACAGGCGCGGGCGCTGGCGGCGATGCGACGCCCGATGCCGGTCCCGGCGGGGGCACGTTTCGGCGCGCGACAGGATCGCTAGCGTAACGACAATCTGCCGCGCGACGGTGAAAAAACCTCCTTGGTTAACCGGCTCTTAGCGGTTCCGCGGCCAGGGTCGGCGCATCCAATCGGGAATGGTTCGATGACGCTGAAGGCCCTGTTTCTTCACACCTCCGCGGCTGCGACCGTGATGGCGCTGTCCGGCTGCGGCGGCGGCGGGGGTGGCGGTGTCAACAGCACCCCGGCGCCGGTTCCGGCGCCTGCACCGGCCCCGGCACCGACGCCCGCGCCGTCGTCCCCGACTCCGTCGCCGTCGCCTTCCGCGTCGACTCCGGCGCCGACGCCTGCGCCCGCTCCGGCGCCGACGCCGACGCCCACGCCCGCTCCGGCGCCGACCCCTGCGCCTACACCGGCTCCTACGCCCGCACCGACACCAGCGCCGACGCCCGCGCCGACACCGGCTCCTACGCCCGCACCGACACCAGCGCCGACGCCCGCGCCGACACCCGCTCCGACGCCGGCTCCGACACCTGCGCCCACGCCCGCGCCGACACCGGCACCGACACCGGCACCGACCCCGGCGCCGACACCCGCTCCGACCCCCGCGCCTACGCCGGCTCCGACACCGGCGCCGAGCCCGGCACCTACGCCCGCTCCGACACCGGCGCCTTCGCCGACGAACTACGACACCAGCGAATATCGCGCGACGATTGGCGCGGTGTCGATGAATGCGCTGGCGGCCTATAATGCCGGGGCAAGCGGCCGGAACGTCGGGATCGCGATCATCGACAGCGGCATCGACCTCAACAGCGCGGAGTTCGAGAACCGCGTCTCCGCCGCCTCTCAGGACGTGGCCGGCAATGCCAGCATCCAGGACGTCGACGGGCATGGCACCGCGGTGGCGTTCACCGCAGCCGGGCGGCGCAACGGCGTCGGGACGCAGGGTGTCGCCTTTGCCGCGACGCTGATGATCTATCGCGCCGACGCGCCGGGGACGTGCGGCTCCGCCGACGGCTGCATGTTCAGCACCGATGCGATCGCCACCGCGCTGGACGCCGCGCGGGTGGCGGGGGCCAAGGTGGTCAACATCTCGCTGGGGGGCACGTCGCTGCCCTCCACCGTCGTCGACGCGATCGGCCGCGCGACCGCCGCCGGGATGGTCGTGGTGGTCGCGGCGGGCAATGACGGCGCGGCCGATCCCGATGCCTTCGCGCAGGTGGCCAATGACGCCGCGGCGCGCGGGCAGGTGATCGTCGCCGGATCGATCGACGCCAGCGGGACGCTGGCCACCAGCAGCAACCGCGCGGGCAATACCGCGGCGCATTACCTGGCGGCGGTGGGCGAGCAGGTGCGCGCGCCCAACCACAGCGGCACCGCCTATCTGTGGTCGGGCACGTCCTTCGCCGCGCCGCAGGTCGCCGCGGCGGCGGCGCTGCTGGCGCAGGCGTTCCCGAACCTGACCGGCGCGCAGATCGTCGACCTGCTGCTGACCACCGCGCGCGATGCAGGGGCGACCGGCACCGACGCGCAATATGGTCGCGGCATCCTGGACCTGACGCGCGCGTTCCAGCCGGTCGGCACGCTGACCGTGGCGGGCACGACGCGCACCGTCGCGGCGGTCGACGGGGCGGTCGTGCTGTCCTCCGCGATGGGCGATGCGCGCGGTGGCACGCTGGGCGCCGTGGTGCTCGACGGGTTCGACCGCGCCTATGCGATGACGCTGGCGAGCGGGATCGCGCGGCAGGCGGTGTCGCGCCCGCTGAACGGGTTGACCGCCGCGCCGTCGCGGCAGGTGGCGATGCAGGCGGGCGACATGGCGGTGGCGCTGACCATCGCCGCGCGCCCCAACGGCACGGTCGGGCTGAACGCCTTCCGCCTGGGATTGAGCGAGGCGCGCCGCGCGCAGGCGGTCGCCGGCAGCGTCGCGCAGCGGCTGGGGCGCACAACGCAATTCGCGCTCGGCTTCGCCGAGGATGCCGGCACGCTGTCGCTGCGCCTGGCGGGGCAGGCGATGCCCGCCTTCCTGGTCGGCGACGGGCTGAACCGCTTCGGGTTCGAGGCGGACCGGATCGTCAGCAGCGGGCTGCGCCAGGAATGGGCCGGGTTCGGCGTGACCGCAGCGGTGGAGCAGGGCGATGCGCTGTACCGCCGCGCCGACGCGCCGGCGGCGCTGCGGCGGTGGAGCCGCTCGGGATACTCCACTGGAACCGTCGCGCTCGACCGGCGCTGGGGCGGGCTGTTCGCGCGCATCGCGGCGACCCGGCTGGACGAGGCGGACAGCGCGCTGGGCACGCGCTTCCCGACGAACCTGGGCGCAACGCGCGCGACCAGCTGGTTCGTCGACGGCAACCTGCGGCTCGATGCGGGCGGCGGCTGGTCGCTGGGCGGTGCGTGGCGGCAGGGATGGACGCGGATCGGCTTTGCCGGGGCGCAGGGCGGGGGCGGCGACCTCGTCAGCCGCGCCTTCGCGGCGGACATCGGCAAGGACGGCGTGCTGGGGCAGGACAGCCTGGGCATCCGCATCGTCCGGCCGCTGCGCGTGGCGAGCGGCAGCGTCGGGCTGCTGCTGCCGACGCAATGGGACTATGCCAGCGAACGCGTGTCGGGTTGGACGCCGCAGCGGATCGCGCTGGCGCCGACCGGCCGCGAGACCGACTGGGAGGGGCGCTATGCCTTTCGCTGGGGCGGGGCGTGGGTCAACGCCAACGCCTATCTGCGGCAGAACCCGGGCAATATCGCCGATGCGCGCGACGATTACGGCGTGGCGATCCGGTTCAGCCGGCCGTTCTGACCGTTATCCGGTGGCGATGATCTCGCGCTCCGTCCCCTCCAGGTAGAGCGCGGTGAGCCGCCCGGTGCGATAGGCGCCGGTGTCGATGCCGATGCGGTTGTCGCGCCATTCGACGTCGCTGGCGATGCTGTGCCCGTGAACGACGACCGCGCCGTGATCGCTGTCGTCGGACAGGAATTCGCGGCGGATCCACAGAAGGTCCTGTGCGCTCTGCCGCTTCAGCGGGACGCCGGGGCGCACCCCGGCGTGGCAGAAGAAATAGTCGCCCGACCGCGCGGTCAGCGGCAGCCCCGCCAGCCAGTGTCGGATCGGACGCGGCACCGCGGCGCGCAGCGCCGCGGCGACCGCTTCCTCGTCATACGGTTCGGCGGGCAGGGGGATGCCGTAGCTCGCCAGCGTTTCCGCACCGCCGCCGCCCAGCCACGCGGAAAGTACGCCGCGCTCCCCGGCCAGCGCGCGGATCATCATATCCTCATGATTGCCCTTCAGTACCACGAAGGCATCGTGCCGGCGCTGGAGCGAGTGGACATGGTCGAGCACTCCCGCGCTGTCCGGCCCGCGATCGACCAGATCGCCAAGCAGCACGACATGGATCGCCCGTGCCGGCGGCAGCCGCCCGGCGTGGTCGCCGATGCGATCGACGATCTCGGTCAGCAGATCAAGTCGCCCATGGACGTCGCCCACGACGTAGATGCGTTCGCCCGGTTCGGTCGACGGGCCGTTGGCGGAGCGGCGCCTGCGCGGAAACAGCATAGCGTGAACATCACCGTCCTGAGCAATGACGGGGCCGGTTTTCGGCGCGTTGCCGCAGCGCGTCAATGCAAAGGTTAACCCGTTGGAACCGTTAATCGTTCCGATTGTTCCGCGAGTCCTGAGGTGGGACAAGTAAGGAAAAGGCGCTGGTAAAATCGCCCATTTCGGGTAGGGGTACGAGCTTAAAGCGACAGAAAGGGGATTCTCGGTGGCGCTGACGTGGCGATCACTCTTTGTTTGTTGCGTGGCATTGCTGGTCAGTGCGTGCGCGTCCGGGATCGGACGCCCCGCTGGTCCGATGATCGAGACGGGCGACCGGTACGCCGTCAACGCGCTGGACAACGAGAATTACAAGCTGGGCTTTGGCGACAAGCTGCGCGTGACCGTGTTCAACGAGCCGACGCTGTCGGGCGAGTTCGCGGTTGCCTCCGACGGGACGATCTCGGTTCCGCTGGCCGGGACGATCCCGGCCGGCAACAAGGATGTCGGCGAGATCGCGACCGCGATCCAGAACAGGCTGGCCGACGGCTACCTGCGCGATCCGAAGGTCAGCGCCGAGGTGATCGCCTATCGCCCGTTCTTCATCCTGGGCGAGGTGAAGGCGCCGGGCCAATACCCCTATTCCAGCGGACTGACCGTGCTGAACGCGATCGCGACCGCGCAGGGCTTCACGCCGCGGTCGAACCGATCGGTGGCGATGATCCGCCGTGCGGGATCGACCGAGGAGCAGGCCTATCGCCTGACCCCGGAGCTGCGCGTGCTTCCCGGTGACACGATCCGCATCGGCGAGCGTTTCTTCTGATCCGGCACCGCCGGCCAAACCAGGTAAAGGGCGCGGCAGAACGCCCTCGTAAAAAGGGAGTAACGAGTATGGCCAAGGGTTTGACGAGGTTGATTGCGGGGCGCCGTATCGTGGCGATCGCCGCGGCCGTGGCGGTGATCGCGCCGGCGCTGGCCGCGCCGAAGCTGGTGCTGCCCCAGATCCAGGGCGAGGCGCCCGCGGAAGACCCGGCGGTGCTGTTGGCCGGTCAGATGCGCGCCGAACTGGCAAACGTGGCGCGCGACGCGTCGGTCGAGGATGTCGAGGCGTCGCTGGTCTTCGTCATCAGCCAGCGCGACTATCAGATGCCCGTCGTGTCGATGGCGCTGGAGCAGCTGCGCGGCGCCAAGGACCTGCCGGTCAACCTGGCGCAGGCGATCACCAACGTCCGCCTCGCGCTGCTGCGCAACAAGGCGCGTGGTACCGGTGCGATCAACAGCAACTTCATGACCGGCGGCGGCTCGATCACCGGCGGCGCGGTGTTCAGCCCCGTGTTCGGCCCGGGCGGCGGCGGCGGTGGCGGCAGCGACTATTCGTCCTGATCCGTCACGACCGGCGCGCACAGGCGGAGCCGGTCGTCGTCGACCACGGCGTACCCCCTCGCCACTGTCTCGCTCCAGTGCGGAAGAATAGCATGAACCTGTCCCGCTTCGCCTTGGCCGCTGCGGCGCTCGGCTCCAGCCTGTCGGCCACGCCGGTCTTCGCGCAGGCCGAATCGACCCTGCTCGAACCGGCGATCCCCGCCGGGTTCGACCGCGGCCGGAACACCAGCGTCACCGACCGCGCGCGTCCCGATTACGATCCGGTCGGCATCCCGGTCGGCGGGTTCAACCTGTTCCCGCGGCTCGACGTCGGCGTCGGCGTGACCGACAACGTCTTCTTCAACCCCGCGGAGAAGAAGACCGACGGCTTCACGACGATCGCGCCGCGGGTGCAGCTCAATTCCGACTGGAACCGCAACACGTTGCAGTTCCGCGGCGGCGCCAACCTGGAACGCTATTTCAACGAGACGCGGCGCAACCAGAACGCTTGGGACCTGGGTGCGCTGGGCCGGTACGAACTCGGCTCGTCGATGGCGGTGACTGCCGAGGCACAGCTGGCGCGCCTGTACGAGACGCCGTTCTCCGGCGCGATCTCGTCCGATATCGCGGTGCTGTCCAACTACCTGCGCAATTACCTGTCGCTGCGCGGCCAGTATCAGGCGGGGCAGAGCCGCCTGACGCTCGCGGTCGATCACACCGGTTTCGATTTCAGCGGCATCACGCTGGCATCGGGCGCAAAGCTGAGTCAGGAAGACCGCGATCGCACGATCGACCGCATCGTCGGCCAGGCCGAATATGCCTTCTCGCCCGCGATGGCGCTCTATGGGCAGCTGAGCTACGGCCAGATCAACTATTCGCGCAACCTGCTGAACGGCCAGCCCAACCGGGATTCGGATGCATGGCGGCTGATCGGCGGCGCGACGTTCGACCTGACGTCGCTGATCCGCGGGCAGCTGGGCATCGGCTATGTCTGGCGCAACTTCGACAGCCCGGTGTATCGCAACGTCTCCGGTCTGTCGGTGGAGGGCCGGGTCGAATATTTCCCGACCGAGCTGGCCACGATCACGCTGCAGGTCAGCCGACTGATCGAGGATTCGAGCATCGGCGCCAACAGCGCGTTCTTCAACAACCAGGTGTCGGCGCAGGTCGATTACGAGGTGCTGACGAACTTCATCCTGACCGGGCTGGGCCAGTATGCGCGGCAGGACTTCATCGATTCGCCGGTCAGCGCCGACATCTATCGCCTCGGCATCCAGGGGCGCTACCTGTCGTCGCGTCGCGTCAACCTGCGCGGCGGCATCACGTACGTGAAGCGGTCGTCGGCGGACATTGCGCTGGGCAGCGACACCAACGAGTTGCGCGGGCTGCTGACCCTCACTATCCAGCGCTAAGGGGAAGGCGGGCGTCCCCGCCATACCCGACATACGTTTATCTCGGAGACCGTCACCGGTATGGAAATCCTGCACGAAGCGGCCCCGCGGGGCGGCGCTGACGCTAGCGGCCTGCCCGGGCTTGTCACCCAGGTGCGCGACACGCTGCGGCGGCGCTGGCTGACGCTGGCGATCGTCACTGCGGCGATCTTCGCGCTGGGCGTGACGCTGGTGCTGATGATGACGCCGCAATATTCGGCAACCGCGCGGCTGCGCATCGACCCGGCGCGCAACCCGCTCGCCGCGGCCGACCGCAACCAGCAGGAGGCGCTGAATCCCGAGGCGATCGACACCGAGGTGACGGTGCTCAGCTCGCTCGACATGGCGCGGCAGGTGGTGCGCAAGCTGGACCTGACGCACAGCCCGCTGTTCGCCAAGGTGCTGGAGCGGACCGAAGGCCCGGCGTTGAGCTCGAGCGAGCGCGAGGATGCGGTCGCCAACGCGTTGCTTCAGAAGCTGTCGGTCGGGCGCGAGAAGCTGACCTACATCCTGAGCGTGCGCTACAGCGCCCCCGATGCGGTGATGTCGGCGCGGATCGCCAACGCCTTTGCCACGTCGTACATCCAGTCGAAGACCGGATCGCGCCAGGGCACCGCCGAGCGGCAGGCGGAATGGTTCCGCCAGCGGCTCGACGCACTGGGCCGCGAGGTCGCGGCGGCGGATGCGCGCGTCGCGCAATATCGCGCGCAGGCCGGCATCGTGCAGGGCGGCGGGCTGACCCAGGGGACGATCACCGATCAGCAGATCGCCCCGCTGTCCAACCAGCTGGCGACCGCGGAATCGGACGCGGCGGCGGCGCGCGCCAATTTGTCGGCGGCGCAATCGCAGGTGCGGCGCGGCGGCGCGGACGAAGTGAGCCAGGTGCTCGATTCGCCGGTCATCACCGACCTGCGCCGTCAGCGCGCCGAGGTGTTGCGCAGCATGGGCGAGGTGCAGGCGCGCTACGGCGAGCGCCACCCGGAAAGCATCCGCGTGCGCGACCAGCTGGCCGCGCTCGACGCGCAGCTGCGCGAGGAATCGAGTCGCGTCGTCAACTCGCTGCGCGCGACCGCCGCAGCGGCGCA
>NZ_LSJO01000347.1:0-624 GCF_001556735.1 Sphingomonas sp. CCH9-F2
GTCATAAGCGTGGATCGCCTCGCCGGTGCGCCCCGTCGCCAGCGCGCGCGTCGCGCCCTGCTGCCAGTCCTCGCGCTGCCGCCTGATCTCGGTGATCTCGGCCGCGCCGTGGCGCTCGGTGACGCTGCGGAACGCCGCGCCCGCCTCGATCGCCTGCAATTGCTCGGGGTCGCCCACCATGACGACCTTGGCCCCTGCATCGCGGGCATGGGCGAGCACCCGCTCCATCTGACGCGAGCCGATCATGCCCGCCTCGTCCACGACCAGCACGTCGCGCGAGCCTAGCTGCTCGCGCCCCTGCCCCCATGCGTGTTCAAGGCTGGCGATGGTGCGCGAGCTGATGCCGGACCCGCCCTCAAGATTTTCCGCCGCGATGCCCGACAACGCCGCGCCGCGCACGGTGTAACCGGCGCGCTCCCATCCGTCGCGCGCCACCCCCAGCATGGCGGATTTGCCCGTCCCGGCGTAGCCGATCACGTTGGCGAGGTCGCTCGGCCCCGTTATATACTCCAGTGCGGCTCGCTGCTCCTCCCCGAGCACGAGTCCTTCACTCCCGGCAGTAGCGACAGCCCCCCTGATTGCCGCTGCCGGGAGTGAAGGACTCGTGCTCGGGGAGGAGCAGCG
>NZ_LSJO01000348.1:0-253 GCF_001556735.1 Sphingomonas sp. CCH9-F2
GCCGGTCGGTCACCGCCTCGATCGCGGCGATCAGCGCGGGCGCCGCAGCTGGATCGCGCAGCAGCAGCCGCGGGCCGGGCACGGGGGTGAAGGGCGCGGCGACCTGCAGCTTGGGATAATAGCTCCCGCCCGCGCGCTCCCACGCATCGGCCCAGCCGTGGTCGAAGACATATTCGCCCTGGCTGTGCGTCTTGGCATAGGCGGGGGCGATCGCCGCCGGCGCGCCGTCGGCGCCGTCCACCACGATCGGGAT
>NZ_LSJO01000349.1:0-1411 GCF_001556735.1 Sphingomonas sp. CCH9-F2
GCGCCAGCACCGCCTCGATATCCGACGGGTAGATGTTGAACCCGCCGGAGATGATCATGTCCTTCTTCCGGTCCATCAGGATCAGGAAGCCGTCCTCGTCGAAGCGGCCGACGTCCCCGTGGCGGATGAATCGTTCGCCCTGCGGCGAGACCCAGGTCGCGTCGGCGGTGGCCTGTTCGCGGCCGTGATAGCCGTTCATCATCGCGGGCGAGCGGCCGACGATCTCCCCGGTGGCGCCGGGGGGGACTTCGTTGCCGTCGTCGTCGATCAGGCGGATGTCGTGCCCCGGCATCGGGCGGCCGACGGTGTGCAGTTTGTCGGGATGTTCGGTGGCATTGAGGCCGCAGCTGCCGCCGCCTTCGGTCATGCCGTAATATTCGACCAGCAGGCCGGGCCAGCGCGTCAGGACGTCGCGCTTCAGTTCCGGCTTGAACGGGGCGGAGGTGCACGTTTTGAACCGGAACGACGCGAGGTCGAAAGCGTCGAAATCGGGCAGCGCCATGATCCGCTGATACTGTACCGGCACCAGCATCGTGTGCGTGGCGCGATAGTGCTGCGCCAGTTCCAGATAGCGACGCGCGTCGAATTTCTTCATCAGCACCACGCTGCCGCCCCAGGCGAGCGTCGGCAGGAAGCTGACCAAAGTGGTGTTCGAATAGAGCGGCGTCGCCAGCAGCGTGACCGCCCGGTCGAACCCGGCGGCGGCGTTGCGCGACAGATGCTGCCAGCGCATCGCATGGCTCTGCACGATCCCCTTGGGAATGCCGGTGGTGCCGGAGGAATAGATGATGTTGAACCCGTCGCCGGGCGCGATCGTGACCGGCGCGGGGGCGACGTCGCCGTGGGCGAGCCAGGCGTCCAGTTCCTCCAGCATCAGGACGCGCGCGGCGATCGCCTGCCCGGACAGCGCGGCGGCGTTGGCGGCATCGAGGAAGACGATGTCCGCACCGGAATCGGCGATCATCCCGGCGATCTGCTCCGGCGTCGCCGACGGCTGGATGGGCGCGGCGACCGACCCGGCGCGCAGCGTTCCCAGGAACACCGCTGCCTGCGCGACAGAGGGATAGGAGACCGAGGCGACCGCCTGCCGCTGCGCGGTGCCGTCGCGCTGGAGCGCGGCGGCGATGCGGTTCATCAGCCGGTCAAGCTCGGCATAGCTGATCGCGCTGTCGTCATCGGCGATCGCCAGCTTGTCCGGGTGGCGCAGCGCATTGGCGCGGATGAGATCGGGCAATGTACCGAAATCACGGTCGAGCAGATCGGCGGCAGTGGTCGTCATGATCGCCATGGCTAGGCGAAGCGGACCGCGAATGCCATACGCGATCTTCGAAAACCATAGGAGCGGATGATGCGGGACGCAGTGGCGATCGTGACCGGGGGTGGGACCGGGATCGGGGCGGCGGTGGTGCGG